>JBBIVS010000461.1:0-3418 GCA_037439605.1 Draconibacterium sp.
CCCTGTCCATCGCCCTTTTCACCGTGACAAACGGTGCAGTAAATCTGGTATGCAACTTTTCCGCGTTCGAGGTTAACTGCATTGTTTTCCAATTCATTTACCAATGTTTTTGCCGCAAGCGCCCTGTCTTCATCGGTTTTTTGATAAGGATAAGGCATAAATCCACGGGGAATTGTACCTTCTACCGGAGGTTGCATTGTTTTCCCATCAGCAAAAACCGGATTGGGAGAGTAAGTTTCGTAGGCTTTGGAATTAATCATATCTCCTGCATAATCCCACCCGGTTGTCCGGCGGTTATAATCGCACGAAATAAAAACCAACATTGCAAAGCTTATCATAATAACTTTCAATGCGCTGATTTTCATTAAAGAACATACCTTGTAATATTTGTTATTAGTATTTATCATGGTCGGATTTCTTAAATATCTGTTTTTTCAATTTCACCAAATTCTTTAATTATCGAACTTATTGAATCTGTATTATTTCCCAGTTTTTCTTTATTAATTACCATTACAAACCTGTCGTCGGTTGCACGTTCATGAAAAATCTCCGGTACTTTTCCGGGAAAAATTTTTGCCCGTGCCGAAAATGTGAAAAGTGTGAGAATGGTTATGGCAAGTATGGTTGTAACAATGGTTACCACGATAAACGACGGAAAGGCGTTAAACGGTTTTCCGCCATAATTTAACGGCCAGTCGATAACAGCGGCATAAGTCATAAATGCCAAAACTCCGATGGCGGCAAATAACCCGAAAAAGAAAGCAGCATGAGAAATGCGTGTTTTATTCCCCATTCCTTCCAGAATTTCGTGAACCGGATAAGGGGTGTAAACTTCTACTGGCAAAACACCTTTTTCCATGACCTTTTTAAAAGCCGAGACGAGACTTTCTTCGTCTTTAAAAACTCCGAGAATATAATTTTTATTCATGTTTTGCGTTTTTTAATTCATTTCTTGGTTTATCGAATTTTGCCACGCTTTTAAGTTCAGAGATGGCAATCATTGGGATAAATCGGAAGAACAAAAGGACGCCTATCAAAAACAAACCGATAGTACCGATAAAGAATCCCACATCAACCCAGGTGGGTGAATATGACACCCAACTCGAAGGCAAATAATCGCGGCTCAACGAAGTAACTATGATGTTGTAACGTTCATACCACATACCAATGTTAATAATGATGGAAACGATAAATACCACCCAAATATTCCGGCGCATCTTTTTAAACCAGAACAATTGCGGCATCATTGCATTTGAAACAAACATGGCCCAGAACTGAAAGGCATAATCGCCAAAAAGCCTGTTCCTGAAAAACATATACATTTCGTAAGGTGAACCGGAATACCAGGCTACAAAAATCTCTGTGAGATAAGCCGTTGCCATAATAAGCGATATAAAAATGAGTACCCGGCAAACCGCGTCGATGTGCGAATCGGTGATAAAATCATTCATTTTGTATAATCCGCGCATCATCACAACAAGCGTAAGCACCATGGCAAAACCCGAGAAAATGGCGCCAACCACAAAATAAGGAGGGAAAATAGTAGTATGCCAGCCAACTTCAACTGAAACAGCAAAGTCAGTTGAAACGATGGAATGGACTGAAACCACCAACACAGCTGCTATTCCTCCCAAAACAAAACTCAACCCTTCGTAACGGAGCCATTCGCGGCTTGAACCTGTCCAGCCAAAAGCCATAATTCCGTAAACCATCTTTTTAATTTTCGATTTGGCTGTGTCGCGAATGGTGGCAAAGTCGGGCAACATGCCATAATACCAGAAACTGGCGGAAATGAGCAGGTAGGCAGTAATGGCCATAAAGTCCCAGAAAAGCGGTGAATTGAAATTTACCCATAAAGGACCGCGGGTATTGGGGTACGGGAAAATGTAAAAGAACAACCATGGCCTTCCCATGTGCAACAACGGAAAAAGTGAAGCAGCAAGCACGGCAACCACGGTCATGGCCTCGGCTGCCCGGTTAATGGCTGTACGCCATTTTTGGCGCAGGATTAAAAGAAAGATGGAAAAAGCAGTTCCGGCATGGCCGATACCAATCCACCACACAAAGTTGATGATATCCCAACCCCAGCCCACCGAGTTGTTGAGTCCCCAGGTTCCCAATCCCTCAAACAAAGTTATATAAATGGCATATCCCCCAAAACCCAGCATTCCCAGTGCGGCCATTAATGCTAAATACCACCATAACGGAGTTTGGGCATGGACAGGGGCCAGAATCTCCTGCGAAATCTGTCCCAGGCTTTTGTCGCCTTCAATTAATCTTCCTCTGACAGCGCTGTTATACATACAATGTTAAGCTTTTTTATTTCTTACTTTAACCATATAACCTACCGATGGCAATGTGTGCAACTCTTCGAGTAGGTGATAATTCCGTTCATTTTTAAGGTATTTCGAAATTTTACTTTCAGGGTCGTTCATGTCGCCAAAAACCAGCGCGTTAGCCGGGCACGACTGAACACATGCGGGTTGCACTTCGCCGTCGTCAAGTTTTCGGCCTGCAACTTTTGCTTCTGTTTTCTTTTCCTGAATCCGCTGCACACAGAACGAACACTTTTCAACCACTCCGCGCGAACGGATGGTTACATCAGGATTTAAAACCATTCGGCCTAGTTCGCTGTTCGATGCAAAATCGAAGTCATCGTTTCCAACATATTTAAACCAGTTGAACCTGCGAACCTTGTACGGACAGTTGTTTACGCAATATTTTGTGCCAACACAGCGGTTGTAAGCAACCTGGTTCAAACCTTCGTCGCTGTGCGGGGTTGCCGATACCGGACAAACATTTTCGCAAGGTGCGTTGTCGCAATGCTGGCACATTACCGGCTGATGAAAAACATCAGGATTTGCGGCGCTTTCAGAATAATACCGGTCGATGCGAATCCAGTGCATAATCCTTCGGTTTCTGACTTGTTCCTTTCCAATTACAGGAATATTGTTTTCAGCCTGACAAGAAACCGAACAATTACTGCAACCTGTACACGATGTTAAATCAACAGCCATCCCCCAGTGATGTCCCTTAAATTCCATTTCGGGATACAAAGTGACCTTATTTTTGTCGTGTATTTCTTTTAATTCATTACCGGCAGCAGGGTTTAGTTTCCATTCATCAAAACTGGTTTCGCGCACAATGGGGCGGCCCTCCATTGAATGATGCGTTTGCGAAATTGCAAGATGGTAAGTTTTACCTGTGGTTTGAACATTGGCGCCAATTATATTGAAATTTCTTGTCCCGTTTTCGATGGATGACAGCGGGAACATATTTTTCCCTACTCCTTCGCCAACTTTTCCGGCAATTTCGCGGCCATAACCCAAAGCCACCGAAATGGTTCCGGCAGCTTGTCCTGGCTGAACCACTACGGGCAATTCAATTCTGTTAACGGTTATTACCGATTCATTCTTAA
>JBBIVS010000462.1:0-3407 GCA_037439605.1 Draconibacterium sp.
TGTTACCTTTTTACCGGTCCAATGTACTTTACTCGCTTTAGTATCGATCTGGAAAACCGATTTTTCATTTTTTGTTGCGTTTGCAAAAACCGCTGTGGTTGTTAGCAAAAATCCCAAGATTAAAATTGACTTTTTCATTTTTTCTGTTTTTAATATTTGTTTAACGACGCAAACATACAACCTAAACAATGCAGAAAAAATAAACTAGTTTAAGAAAAATACATTTTAGTCTTTTTTTCGTGCCCTTTTTGATAAAATTTTACTGAGAAATACAGGAGTCACACCTAAATATGAAGAAATATGATACTGAGGTAACCTTTGAATCAATTCAGGGTGAAGGCGAACCAATTCCTCATAATTTTGCTCGGCAGTGTTTGATAAAATGGAAACCAGTCTGCGTTGCAAAAAGATGTACGACTTTTTAATATACCTTACAAACGTAGAGAAATTGTTTGTGAGCAGGTTCAGATTTTCGTTGGAAACTGAATAGACAATGCTTTTTTCAATGGCATCAAGGTAAAAGGATGTTACTGCAGGTGTTGACAGGTCGCCAATCCACTGGTTTTCGCGGGCAAAAAGTATGTTAAATTCTTTTCCCGAAGTATCAATTACATATATTCTTAACAAGCCTTTTTCAACAAAATAATGTCGGGTATTACTGTCGCCGCTTTTAAAAATTATTTCCTTTTTCTTAAAAACCTGCTTTTGAAAGGATTCTTCTATCAGTTTTCTCTCCCAATCGGTGAGTTTCCGGTTATAAATATGCTCGTATTAACCTATTATTGTTGCACACTTTCCCATAATGTAATTGTTTTGGTTGGTAAATGTAACAAAAAAGGGTTTCGTGTGGGTGTCGCGATTTCCAAACGCTATTCTTTTAAGCCGGCGGTTCGGAAACCGCTGCACCCTTTTTGCCCACGAAATTTTCAAAACACTTTCTATCTTTTTAAAAGATAAATCGCAATTTAATTGCCCGATTGGTTACTTTTACAATCTGAATTAATCAGTTAAACCATCTCCGCCGGGAGATTAAATTTAAAAAGTAATGAAAAAATATTTTGTTTTAATGATTGCAGCCCTTTTAATGGGCGGAGTTGCGTTTTCGCAGGTGAACAAACTTTCGAAGGAAGAGAAAAAAGAAGGTTGGGTACTTTTATTCAATGGCAAGGATTTTACCGGGTGGCGCCAGTGCAACGGTACTGCAATGCCAGCCAACTGGGTAATAGAAGACGACGCCATGAAAGTGTTGATTGGCGAAGGAAAAAATCCGGGACAAGGAGCCGGTGGCGATATTCTTTTTTCAGAAAAGAAATATAAAAACTTCGAACTTTCTATCGACTGGAAAGCCAGTAAAATGGCAAACTCGGGTATTTTTTATTATGTCCGCGAAGTTCCGGGAAAACCGATTTATTATGCGGCTCCCGAAATTCAGGTACTCGACAATGTGGATGCGACCGACAACAAAATTGACAGCCACCTTGCCGGTTCGCTATACGACCTGATTGCCGCCGACCCAAAAATAGTGAACCCGGCTGGCGAATGGAATACATGCCTAATAAAAGTAAAAGATGGTCAGGCTACCGTTAGCATTAACGGCACTGAAGTGGTAAAATACACCCATTGGACACCAGAATGGGATGCTATGGTTGCCAAAAGCAAATTCAAATCGTTTCCCGGCTGGACTGAAGGAATTTCAAAAGACGGTTACATCGGGCTGCAGGACCATGGTTATCCGGTGTGGTTCCGCAATATCAAAATCAGGGAATTATAGTTTTTGAACACAAAGTCACGAAGACACAAGGAAAATTCATCCTTTGTGCCTTCGTGTCTTTGTGTTTTATTTTTCTAATTACAGTTACCCAAACACGCTAGCGAATTGAAACAATTCAAAATATTCAAAGATGAAGTTTATATATTACACCATTATTGTATCGATTCTTTTTTTCAGTTTTTCGTGCCAAAAACAAGCAAAAAATGTTGCAACCAATTACATCCAGTTTGTCGATCCGCTGATTGGCAGCGATTACCACGGGCATGTTTTTGTGGGTGCCAGTGTACCTTTTGGCGCGGTTCAGCTTGGACCAAACAATGAAACCCAGGGCTGGGACTGGTGTTCGGGTTATCATTATTCCGACTCGGTTCTGATTGGATTTGCACATACCCACCTGAGCGGAACCGGAATCGGCGATTTGGGCGATGTGGTTTTTATGCCGGTTACCGATGATTTCATACCCGGAGCCGATACAATCCCCTACCCCTGGAAATCGAAATATTCGCATGATAAAGAAGTTGCTCAGGCCGGTTATTATTCGCTTCATATCGACCGCTATAACATTGATGCAGAACTGACAACAACCAACCGCGTTGGTTTTCACCGTTATACTTATAACAACCAGGGCGATTCAAAAGTCGTTATCGAACTGAAATACGGTACCGGCTGGGACAAAATCACCAAAGGACTTGTTGAACAGGTTAACAAAAATACGGTTCAGGGATTTCGTTTTTCAAAAGGCTGGGCTGCCGACCAACAAGTTTATTTTTACACTCAGTTTTCAAAGGACATTACAAGTTTTGAAATTTTAAATTCCGATAATGAAACGGGAGTATTGACCGCGCTAATCGGTTTCAGCGGGAATGGCGAATTGCTTGCTAAAACCGCCATCTCGCCTGTAAGTATGGAGGGGGCAAAAAACAATTTATCAGCAGAAATCGATGAAGAACTGGGTCTTTGGAATTTCGACGGTGTTCGTGAAATTGCCGAAACCATGTGGAATACAGAACTTGGAAAAATAAGGATTGAAACAGAAAGCCAGGCCGACAAAAGAACTTTTTACACAGCGCTTTACCATACCATGATTGCACCATCACTTTTCAACGATGTGAAGGGTGATTACCGGGGAGTGGATAAAAAAATTCATAGCGGTAAGGGATATGATACTTACACTATTTTTTCGCTTTGGGATACATACCGGGCTGCCCATCCGCTTTACACGCTGGTTCAGCCCAACCGGGTAAACGACTTTGTAAACACCATGCTCGACATTTACAACCAGCAGGGAAAACTGCCCGTTTGGCATTTGCATGCAAACGAAACGAACACGATGGTCGGTTATCATGCCATTCCGGTAATTGCCGACGCTTATTTGAAAGGATTCACAGGTTTTGATGCCGAACGGGCATTTGAAGCCATGAAAACCTCGGCAACGCTTGATGAAAGGGGAATTAAATTTATTAAATCACAGGGATTTATTCCGGCCGATTCCACAGTTGAATCAGTGGCAATGGCGCTGGAATACGCCATCGACGACTGGTGCATTGCAGCAATGGCAGATGCTATGGGAAAAACTGAGGACGCTGAACTTTTTTCAAAAAGAGCAAAATATTATCAGCATTATTTCGACGAAAAT
>JBBIVS010000463.1:0-3401 GCA_037439605.1 Draconibacterium sp.
TCGGCAGGCGAAAGACCCGACCAGCACCGGCACAGCGGCGGCACGGCAGTGTACCATTTGCCTTTTGTACGGCCGAGATTACTGCACGAAACAGCTTCCATCACTTTAAAACGGCTGTTTACAGTTCTGTCCTGCGTTTCAATAGTTCCCTGGCCTTCCATATTCGACTGCCCGAAACAGAGGTAAATATAAAAGTTGGGATTTTGCGCAATTGCCTGCAGATTGATAAATAAAATTCCTGTCAGTATTAAAATTCTGAAATGGCTGTTTTTTAATTTCATCGGTATTTTTGTAAACAAGGTTTAAAGAATATTCTGGCCGAAAGTAAGCAAATTGTTGTCAGGGTCAAGCACCGAAAACTCTTTTTGTCCCCATGGTTTTATTTGCAAATGCCCGTTTGGATGAATGCCAACTTTTTTTTCAACCAGCGATTCGTACAAACCTTCAATATCATCGGTTCTGATGTAAACCTGTCCGTAATTTTCGCCGGGGTTTAGATCGCTGAATTCGAAAAAATGGATTTGCACGTTGTCTTTTTTTTACCATCAGGTAGCCCTCATAATCGGCGCTTCCAAACACTTCGAACCCCAGTTTTGTAATGTAAAATTCGCGTGTTACGGCTTTGTTTCGCATGGGTAATTTTGGATTGATTTCGGTAAGCATTTGTTTTCCTTTATTGTAAGTCGCTAAAATACAAAAATATATCCGTTTGCAAACGTTTACACCCGTTTATTGTCGATTACAAATGCTTAAAAACCGGGTAACGTTTGGAGGCCACTTTACCTTTGACTCAACAATTTCGTTCAAGGACTCGAAAAAAGAAACAGTCCTAATTTATTAACTTTAAAAAATAAATATCATGAATGCTTTAAGAAACAGCGTCAGGCTTATTGGCCACATCGGTGAAGACCCAAAAGTGAAAAAATTTGAGGGTGGAAAAACAGTTGCTAATTTCAGTATAGCAACAAACGAAATTTACCGCGACAGCAAAGGTGAAAAACAAAGTGAAACCACATGGCACCGCCTGGTTGCCTGGGGAAAACAAGCTGAAATTATTGAATCGTACGTAAAAAAAGGTTCAGAAATTGCCATCGAGGGAAAACTTACGAACCGCTCGTACGACGATAAAAATGGTGAAAAACAATACATTACCGAAATAGTGGTAAACGATGTTTTGTTGCTCGACAAAATGAAAAATTAGCTGAAAGATTGGGGTACTGAGTATTTCGTACATAGAATTGCCGCTCTGAATTTTTGGGGCGGCTTTTTTAATTGTTGGTTTAAGATTTTTAAATATCCAGCTTCGACTTTCTTATTATCAACAAAACCTGAAATCTGTTAACAACCTGAAATCATAAAGAAAAAAACTGTCTATCTTTGCCACCGAATTTAGGTTCAAAAGTTCATTTTTCGTGAACGGGATTAAAAAGGGAACTCCGTTAAAATCGGGGGCTGTACCCGCAGCTGTAAGTCCTGGTTGCAAATTGCAGCCATTTTTACTGAACCACAAAGCCACTGTTTAGCCAGAAGCGAGACGGGAAGGCATCAGTAAAAGGGACAAGCCAGAAGACCTGCCATAAATTCAAATGAAATAAATTTAAGCTTCGGGATAAAAAGCTTGAGAAATATGGCCAGTATTTTTCACCGATTATCTAAAGCTCCTTCAATGTAAAAACGATGAGGAGATTTGTAATTTATATTTTTTGGCTGTTTATTGGTTTAGGCGCATTTGCCCAAAATCAGCATTCGTTACTCGACACGGTTTTACTCGACGAAGTTGTCACTTTTGGTGAACTTCGTAAATACCAGTCGGGCGCTAAAATTGATAAAATTCCTGTCTCGCAGGTTCATCTTTCGCAGGAAGGCGGAATTGAAAATGTTCTGAGACGGTTTACCCCGGTTTATATTAAATCTGATGCGGGCGGCCTTTCAACCATTCATTTTCGCGGAACCTCTGCCAGCCACACAGCAATCAATTTTGGAGGAATTAACCTAAACTCCCTGACACTTGGCCATTCAAATCTGTCGAATATTCCTTTGTTTCTTTTCGACGGAATGAGCCTGCAATACGGCAGCTCCACAACTATTAACGGGTCGGGGGCAATTGGCGGGGCGGTTTATTTAACATTGAGCGAAGACTGGACTAATGGTGTAAAAGCAACCGCCAAAACTTCCATCGGTTCGTTTGGAGAAAATTTGGTCGGCGCCAAAGTATATGTTGGAAACGGAAAATGGGAATCGGTTACCCGCGCATACTGGTACCGGAAAGAGAACGATTTTCCGTTTAATAATTACTACACCGGAAACGTTGAAAACCCCGGCCCCGTTCGCGATATTCAGCATGGCGCTTCTGTTGAAAATATGGCAATTCTGCAGGAGTTGAATTACAAATTCAGTAAAAATCAGTTTTTTAAATCGTCGTTTTGGATTGGCAGCAACTGGTACCAGGTTCAGCCCAATATGCAATCGAATTACCATTACAACAGTACCCAGGTAATCAATGATGACAACATCAGAATTTGGGCCGACTACACCAACAACGAACACAAAATCAATTTTAGGGGTGGGGCAGGTTTTGTGCACGATATGCAGGTTTACGATGGTAACGAAACCCAGCAAATTGGAACCGATCGGTTTCTTTCGGAATTTGAAGCATCAACAGATTTTTCGTCAGGTCTGGGTTTAAAAGCCGGTGCTGCTTATAAATATATTAACCCCGATGTTTACACCTATTCCGATTCAGTTATTGACTTTGAACAGCAGGTTGACCTTTACATCTCTTCGTTTTACCAAATAACCCGAAATCTGCGGTTTTCGCTTAATCTGAGACAAATGTTTGTTACCAATTTCGAAGCCCCGTTTACTCCCTCATTTGGAGCAGAATATAACGTGCGAACGGGCAATGGTTCATATTTAAAATTCACATCCACAGTGGCTAAAAGTTACCGTGTGCCAACTTTTAACGACCGTTACTGGGGCACACAGGGAAACCCGGATTTAAAACCCGAATCGGGCAAGAATGCTGAATTGGGGGTTGTATTTTATGCTGAAGCGGGTGGTTGCCAGACTTCAGTGGGTTTGAATGCTTTTTATATGGATATTGAAAACTGGATTGAATGGCGAAATTTCGGAGAATGGCAAGCCCAAAATGTTCTGGAAGTGGTAAGTAAAGGGATTGAATTTCATTCGAATACTTGTTTTGAGATAGGAGAGATTGATTTTGGTTTTTCACTGAATTACACTTACAATCCGGTTGAGCCTGTAAAAAATGCTGATGAAAACGGTTTGCTCAACCGGCAAATGAATTATTCGCCCCTGCACATGGGAAATACTGTTTTAGAGGCCAAATACAATTCGTGGCGCATTTTTACCGATGGACAATACACTGGCTGGCGTTACAC
>JBBIVS010000464.1:0-3390 GCA_037439605.1 Draconibacterium sp.
ATGGTGACCAAAAAGTTCAACCCGGTCAATATCGAAGAAAACCCAAGTATAAACGCGCCAAAAATTGCAGGCAGCAAATTGGTGCCAGTTTTAAAACTGTATGGCGCGTAAAAAGTCCAGCCTGTATCAGGAGCGCCATTTCCAAACATAAGCGCTGATAACACTAAAAGTACACCTAAAACATATAACCACCACGATAAAAGGTTCAGTTTCGGGAAAGCCACGTCTTTAGCCCCAATCATAATAGGTAAAAGGAAATTTCCAAAAACTGCGGGTAAACCGGGTATTACCACCATAAAAATCATAATAACGCCATGAACGGTAAAGGTTGCATTGTAGGTTTGAGCTTCCATAATGGTTTTGCCCGGCGCAAGCAACTCAAATTTCATTGCAAGCCCCAGTAATACCCCCACGGAGAACATGGTCATTATTGAATACAAATAAAGTAAACCGATCCGTTTATGGTCGGTTGATAAAATCCGTCCGAACAAACCTTTATGCTTTCCTTTGTAGGTCAAATAGTTTGCCTCGTTTGCTGCATGATCTTTTTGCATATAATTCAGTTTAAATTTTTCTTCTTTTTGGCATGAGTACTAAAATCAACAATAAAATAAGGCCAAAAAACAGTATTAGGGTGCCGCTTACTTTTGTTACATTCATTACATAAGTCTGGCCTTCAGGATCGTATGAATAACAGTAGCGCAAAACTTTGTTAATTGTTGGCCCAGATTCGCCTTTTGATGCTTCAACAATAGCCATTTTCCATTCGAAAGGCAAAAAATACATTCCGTTCAGATATCGGGTAATTTTACCTTCCTTGCTTACCACGGTTAAAGATGCCGCGTGCAAAAAATCGTTTCCCGTTTTTTTATATTTGAAACCTGTGGCATTTGTTGCACGTGCAATACTTGCACTGTCGCTGGTAAAAAACAGCCACCCTGTTTTGGCTTCTTCCACTTTGTTCGACATCAGGTTAAGGTAATTGGCTTTTTTCCGGATTCCTAATTCTATGGTTTCGGTGGGGTCGAAACTAATGGTTAATACCTGGTAATCAACTCCCGGAACCAGGTCTGATTTATCCATTACTCCAGCAACTGCCTCCATTAACGGACTGCAAATTCCGGGACAACGGTAGTACACAAAATTGATAATTGTTGGTTTGTCAATAACATCTGCCAACCAAACCAACTGGCTGTTTTCGTTGATTAATAAAATACTGTCGGGTAAAAATTCATCAAGATGTTCAACAACGCCAATTTCAACATCGTTATTTGCAACAGGATTTATAACTTCCTGTCCAAAAACTAAGGTCGAAAATAAGATAAGCATCATTAAAAAGCTGATTTTCATGATTTTGGTTTTTACTTTTTCGTTTAAGTTTTTCATGCCCAACAAATATACCGAAAAGCTTTTTAAGTTTTCCATCTTAAAAACCATAAACAATGATTAAAGTTTAATGAATTTTTTTTTCTGATTGATTTTTTTCAAAAAAATATGCTTTTCATCAATTGAAAATTTAAAAATGAAAATTTTCCAAATGGAATGCAGGTGAAAAAAGTACAGCAAAACAACATTTTTTATGGTGTTATATTTTATATCTGTCATTTAATTAAAACAGATTTATTACAAATTATTAAGGTTGTATTTACCATAAAAATATATTCAAAAATCAGAAAATTATTCACATTATGAACAGCAAAAATATATTAATTATTATATATCAATAATTTATACAGAAAATGATATACCATTAAGTTTGAATTTATTGTAATGGCCTCATTATTAAGAAATAAAACCATTTTTGTCTTTTATTTTTGAGGTATATAAAACATTTGCAACTTTCATCATAATAATTAAATTCGTGCAAATAATTTGAGTTCTGTCTCGCTGTCAATTCTTCAAAAAATCGATATATGGAGAGAAATACACGAAGAAATTTTATGAAAACCATTGGCGCTTCGATTGGGGTTGCTGGTGTCATGGGTAGTTCGAGCCTGTTAAATTCATGTGCCAAAGTTGAAACAAACACCGGTGATAAAATCAAACTGTTAACTTCGAGCGGTGAATTGGTTGAAGTTGACAAGGCACAGTTAAAACCTGCCGATTTACCTTCGCTAACCGAAAATCAAAAGCGTGGAAGATTAGGATTACCGGGCAGAAGCTGGGTAATGGTTATCGATCTTTCGAAATGCCGGAATGCACGCGAATGTATGAAAGCCTGTCAAAAACATCACCAGTTAAAGTCGGAACAGCATCACATCAACGTATTGCAAATGCAGGACGCCGAACACACGGCGCCTTATTATATGCCAAAACCCTGTCAGCATTGCGACAATCCGCCTTGTACAAAAGTTTGCCCGGTGAATGCGACATTCAAGCGTGATGACGGGATTGTTTTAATAGACAACGAAAGGTGCATCGGTTGCCGTTTTTGTATTGCTGCCTGTCCCTATTCAGCCCGTGTTTTTAATTGGTTCGAACCCCGTGATGCTGAAAAATATAAAGGTGTTACCTACAACATAGAAGCCAACGTTCCGCAGAAAAGAGGAACCATTTCAAAATGTCTTTTCAGTGCCGATAGGTTGAGGGACGGCAAACTACCTTCGTGTGTTTCAGCCTGCCCCAATGGTGTGTACTGGTTCGGCGACCGTAACGAGGATGCCGTAACCAACGGGACCACAAAAGAAACAGTAAGTTTCAGCGAACTGATAGAGAAAAATGCAGCCTACACTTTAATGGAAGAATTGGGAACTAAACCCCGGGTTTATTACCTGCCTCCAAAAGACAGGGCTTTCCCGTTTCAACCACTTGCCGAAACTCACCATACTTAACCAAAAAATACGAAATGATGGAAAAAATAGAATCACCTGTTGAATCCAGGAAATTGTTAGATAAAATTACTTACGACCTTACCCGCTCCATCGTGAAAAAAGATGAACTTACAAGGTTTTGGTTTTTCATTTTAATCATGTTTGCAGGCGTGGGATTGTGGGGATGGATAATACAGTTCAGAACGGGTCTTGGAGTAACGGGAATGCGCGATTACGTTTCGTGGGGAATGTATATTGCCAATTTTGTGTTTTATGTTGCAGTCAGTCTTATCGGATTTCTCATCAGTTCTGCATTGCATCTGCTGAAAATAAACTGGGCCAAGCCCGTTTCGCGGGTGGCCGAGCAGGTTGCCATTGCGGCTGTGGCGCTGGCCGGTGTTATCATCATTATGGATATGTGGCGCCCCGACAGGTTTCTAAATATTTTTCTGCACGGGCGATTTGCCTCGCCAATTATTTGGGATGTAACCGTGATAACCACTTACCTTGTGATTTCGTTGCTGCTGTTTTATGTGCCGCTCATCCCCGACCTGGCGTTGCTCCGCGACCGCATGGGGAA
>JBBIVS010000465.1:0-3387 GCA_037439605.1 Draconibacterium sp.
CGGGTTCATAAAAGCATTTCGAATGATAACGGAGAAAGCTGGAGTTACACCGTAAAAACCGATATTCCGAATGAAGCCAGTGTTGAACTGCTGAAACTGAAAGACGGTCGTTGGGCATTCCTGGGAAACGACATCAACGACGGACGCTACCGCCTGGTTCTAATGCTTTCTGACGATGAAGGCGAAACCTGGAAGTGGAAGGAATATCTCGAAAACGACCCAAAAGATGGTGGCGGCAGTTATTCGTATCCCTGCCTTATTCAAACGGGTGATGGATTGCTTCATATTCGTCACGAACCGGTGAAAGGCAAAAATCGATAAAACACCTGGTTGTGGATGCGGGTAAAATAAAATAGAAAAAATGAAAACTGTTATCGTTTTAGGATTATTTGCAACAATCATTTTTGGTTGTACCTCACCGGTAAAAGAGGTTCAGAACCAGTTGACTAAGAAAGAAACAATAGAAGGCTGGGAATTACTGTTCGATGGAAAAACCTTTAATGGCTGGCGCGGATTGGGCCGCGATATGGTGGAAACCAACCACTGGAAAGTTGAAAACGGCGAAATTCATAAAATCGACAGCCGGATGGTTTCGCCCTTACCCAACGGTGAAAAAATAAACGGTGGCGATTTGATGACAATCGACACTTTTGATAATTTCGAATTGTCGTTTGAATGGAAAATAAAGGAAGCCGGAAACAGCGGAATTAAATACAATGTTTCGGAAGAACTTACCAACGGGTGGGGCTCGAAATATTCGGCGCTTGGTTTTGAATACCAGATACTCGACGATGGACACGAAATGTACGAAGACCTGAAACCTCACCAGTTTACAGGCGCACTGTATGAAATGTACGCACCTGAAAATGTTCAGCTTAAACCGGTTGGCGAATGGAACAGCAGCAAAATTATCCTCAACGGAAATCACGGCGAACACTGGCTCAACGGTGTAAAAGTGGTTGAGTTTGAACTTGGCACTTCCAAATTCGATTCATTGTATCAGTTAAGTAAATTTGTAAAATATCCGGGATTTGCAAATAAACGCAATGGGCATATTGTTATCACCAACCACACCGACGAATCGTGGTACAGGAATATTAAAATCAGGAGGATAAATAATTGAAATTATGAAAAAATTACAAATCACCTTAATTCTGACACTGGCAGCAGTTTGTATTCAGGCACAGGTTCGAATATACCCGTCCGCAAAAGAAGGTTACGAACAACGAATCAGAAATTACATCGATTCGATGAGGGTAGTGGATACCCACGAACACCTGATGAACCCCGCCGGAATTGCTAAAAGCCCGATGTGTGATTTTACACTTTTGCTGCATCACTATGCCGACGATGATATTAAATCGGCAGGAATGAAAAAAGCTGTTTTCGATGGCATGCTTTCCGACACTTCGCTAACAGTTATGCAGAAATGGAATATGATAAAACCCTGGTGGGAAAATTCGAATAACACCGCCTACAACCGTGTAGTGTTGCTAACCATTAAAGAACTTTTCGGAATTGATAAACTGGATGAAACCACGGTTGAACCGCTTTCGGCAAAAATAAAAGAGGCATATAAAACCGATTGGTTTAATTATGTAATCGAAAATAAATGCAAGGCCGATTTTGTGATAGTCGATGGAAACGATCGCAGTTATAGCGACCCGGCAAAATTCAGGTACGTTCAGCGTTTCGGTTATTACGGTTTGAATTCGAAAAAGGATTTTGAGAACCTGGCGAAACAGAACGAAATGACAATTAACTCTGTTGATGACCTGACTGCCTCGCTTGAAAAAGATTTTCATAAGGCACTGGAAAAAGGATTTGTGGCTGTAAAAAACGGCACGGCATACAGCCGCTCACAATTTTATGAAGATGTTGACAAGGAGACGGCGCAAAAAATATTCACAAAAATTCAGAACAGCGACAAGCCGTTACCATTCGAAACCGTAAAACCACTTTCAGATTACATGTGGCACCGCACCATCGAACTTGCCCGCAAATACAACAAACCCATCCAGATTCACACCGGATTGCAGGCGGGAGATGGTAACTACATCGAAAACTCGAATCCTGCATTGCTCGCCAACCTGTTTTTAAAATACCGCGATGTAAAGTTTATTCTTTTTCATGGCGGTTATCCTTACGGCGGCGAGCTGGCAACACTGGCCAAAAATTTTCAGAATGTTTACATCGATCTTTGCTGGCTGTACATTATTTCGCCATCATACAGCGAAAGATACCTGCACGAGTGGTTGGAAACCGTGCCGGCAAATAAAATCATGGCGTTTGGCGGCGATTATCACAATATCGAAAATGTTTACGGGCATTTGCTGTTTGCAAAGGAAATTGTTGCCAACGTATTGATTGAGAAAGTAAAAGATGGTTATTTTTCGGAAGAGGAAGCGATGAAATTTGCCAAAATGATGCTGCACGACAATGCGGTAAATCTTTTTGATGAACTGTAAATCAACCTGAAATAAAAAAATCAACTGTATTTATTTATTGTTGGTAAACCATTCAATTCCAATCAACGCGTTTGTTTTGGCGGCAAACCTTCTTCAGCCATTTTCATGGTATATTCCAGTAAACCGTAATCTTTACTGGTATCGTCAGGAATTGTGACAAGGTTAATTGACATTGGAGAAAAACTTAGTGTTGGTGATTTCAGGTTATCCACTTTCAATTCCAGCCACCTTGCGGTTGTGCCCTTGTTCAGCACCAGAATTGACGTGGAAGCCTTTTCGGTATCATAACTTGCATATACCGACATATTTTCCGGTACTCCTTCAGGTTTAACAGTTGTACCACTGAAATTTGTTGTAACCATTTGTTGTGCAAAATATTCAGGGGTTAATTCCCAAGTCGGCGGATCATTTGACGGATCAGTCAATAAAAATCCAAAAACAGAACCTTCAGTTGCAGAAGCTGCATTTTCAGCCAAATCCCAGAAAATGTGTGACCAAAGGTTTTCTTCGAGTGAAACTCCCATTCTGTCGGCATTCCAGATTGCTGCATAAAATGTTCCCGGACCCAGCCGGCGGGTTTCTTCGGTATAAAGTTTAGGATCCCAGTCGTAACAAATGTTTGCCGATGTAATTGCCATCGGTGTGCCAGGTTTACCATGTTTGGAAATACGCAGTTTTTCGTCATTCACAAATTCCCTGAATCTGTCATCGTCATTGAGTATCCGTTTCTCTGTCAGCTCATTTGCAGCAAAGCCGTACACGTGCAGTCCCACAATATCGATATGGTTTTTACAACTATCGAGCATCGGGCTCAGCCAATCGTCTCCTTCGCGGTACCTCGCCCCAAGTTCTGGGCCTATAAATGTAAGCTGAACGCTGCTTTTTACCGAGTCGTTGGCAGCAACCATAGCCTTTGCAT
>JBBIVS010000466.1:0-3387 GCA_037439605.1 Draconibacterium sp.
TCTTTTTTCGGTACAACGGAAACGTCGGTTTTTATGATTCCCATGCGGCTTTGCAGTGTTCCGTAAGTAACAAAATCTGACAAAAAACCACTGAAGTTACCTTTGTAACTGAGTAAACCCGAATTGTAAAACGCATCGGGAATATTGATGTTAATTTTTTTGCCATTTTTGATAATACTGAACCTTTTGATATCATTAATGGTTGTTTCAAGTTTTTTTAAGTCAAGGAAAAGGTACATGGTTTCCAAATCTTCAATTCCGTTGGCATAAAAATCGAAATTAATAACAGTTGATTCGCCTGTTTTGAAAATGAGTTCTTTGCCTTTCAGGTCGTTCAGAGTTCCGTATATCCGCCCCTCCAATTCAAAATATTCGTCAATTTCATAAAAACCTGGAATAAATTGACCGAGTTCTGAAAGATTTACATAAGAATTTGAAAGTTGCAGTTCAAAATTCATGTCACGGCTGAACATTTCCCCATTTTCAACGGCATTCATCAATAAACTTAAATTGTTTATCTCCGATTTGTTGCTTTTAAGGTTCATTGACTTCAACGCAATCATACTTTTTGTAATAATTACGTTTGCCGAAAGTTGATTGATAAAAACCTGGTTATTGTAGTTCAATCTTAAATCGTTTATCTTAAAAGCCACAGAATCAGCATAATTTGACAAATCAGAAACATTCAGGTTCATTTGGTGGACAAAGTAATGCTGCACGTTTTCCGAAGTTTGGTTACTGAATGCAACTTCTGATTTTTGAAAATTAAACTGGTTGCAGTTGATTTTCCATTGAATTGAACTGGAGGTATCTTTTTGATCCGGACGAAGCGATTCGAGAATAAAACCGAAATTATATTCATTTAAAGAGTCCCGTTTGACAGATATCTGATTCTTAAAAAACGAAAGTTCACTCAGAGTAAGCTTGTGTTTTCTGAATTTAAGCGTATCAATTCTCGCAGTTAACAGCTCAGTGAATAATATAGTGTCGCTGTTTGCTTCGGCAATTAAAACATTCTTTAAAATAATCCTGTCAAAAAAAGTAATGTCAACCTTTTCAATACTGATTTTGGCATTTGTGCGTTGCGAAAGGCCGGTGATTTTGCCTATGATAAATGTTTGAACCGCACTGCTTTGCAAAAGCAGATAACTTGCAGAAAGCGCGGCAAATAACAGTGCAGCCGCTATAATCGCTATTTTCCAACCTTTTTTGATAGTTTTGCCTTTTTATAAAACGAACTTATACTTTTTTGCAAAATTAGAACAAATGATTTGCCATAAGTTGTTAACCATGCAGTATTAATAACTGAAAAAGAATGAAATCAGAAAAAATTACAATTCTGGGAATTGAATCATCCTGCGACGACACATCTGCAGCAATAATCCGCGATGGAATTATTCTTTCGAACGTGGTTGCAGGGCAAAAAGTGCACGAGGAATACGGAGGAGTGGTACCCGAACTGGCATCGCGGGCCCACCAGCAAAATATTATTCCAGTGGTTGATTTGGCGATGAAAAGGGCAGCAGTTGAAAAAAACGATATAAACGCTGTTGCTTTTACCAACGGTCCCGGATTATTGGGCTCTTTACTGGTGGGAATATCGTTTGCCAAAGGTTTTTCGCTGGCAGCCGGAATTCCGTTAATCGAAGTCAACCATTTGCAGGGGCATGTTTTGGCGCTGTTTATTAAGGAAAATGGAGTTGAGTTTAATCCTCCGAAATTTCCTTTTTTGTGTTTGCTTGTGTCGGGTGGAAATTCGCAAATCATTTTGGTCCGCGATTATCTCGATATGGAAGTAATTGGTCAAACCATTGACGATGCTGCCGGTGAAGCGTTTGATAAATGTGCAAAAGTGATGGGCTTACCATACCCGGGTGGCCCTCATGTTGACCGGCTGGCAAAAACCGGAAATCAGAAACGATTTGTTTTTTCCAAACCCGCTGTCCCGGCCTTAAACTACAGTTTTAGCGGTTTGAAAACCAATTTTTTGTACTTTTTACGCGATAATCTGCATGAAAACGAAAATTTTATACAGGAGAATATTAACGACCTTTGCGCATCACTTCAATATACCATCATAGAAATATTGATGTACAAATTAAAACGTGCCGCCAAACAAACCGGGATTCGTGAAATTACTGTTGCGGGAGGTGTTTCAGCAAATTCGGGGCTTAGAAACGCGTTGAGGGAAAATGCCGGGAAATATCATTGGAACCTCGTTATTCCCAAATTTGAATATACCATGGACAATGCTGCAATGATTGCAATTACAGGGTATTTTAAATATCTGAACAAAGAATTTGTGGGGCAAGGTGTTGTGCCGTTCGCGAGAACAATGTTGTAATACAGGAATGCGAGAATGCGAGAATGCATGAATGCGTGAATGCAAGAATGCAGGAATTATTGTGATTGATAGTGATTAATTGTTGTTGGGAAACTGCAGGAAACCACTAGCCAGCGGCCAGAAGCCAGCAGCATTTCTTCAATTTAAAAATTAAACTTTGAACTTTAAAAAATCTTTGGTACATGGAACATTGATAAAACGTTACAAGCGTTTTCTGGCCGACATCAGGTTGGATGATGAGACTGAGGTTGTTGCACATTGCACCAATTCGGGATCGATGAAAAGTTGCCTCGAAAATGGCGCCGAAGTTTATTTATCTCCGGTTACCGACCCAACACGCAAAACAAGGTTTACCTGGGAAATGATAAAAATTGGAGGCAGTTGGGTGGGAATCAACACCGGCAACCCGAATAAACTGGCTTTTGAAGCCATCTCCGCCGGAATAATTCCTGAATTATCGGGATTTACCAATGTAATGCGCGAGGTGGTTTTTGGCGACTCGCGTTTTGATGTTTTTGCTGAAAACGAAACTGAAAAATGTTTTGTGGAAGTCAAAAATGTAACCCTGAAAGAGGGAAAATATGCACTTTTTCCCGATGCCGTTACAACCCGCGGACAGAAACACCTGAAAACACTGATGGAAGTGAAATCAGCGGGAATGCGCGCAGTGATGCTTTACATTGTTCAGCGAACTGATGTTGAAGTTTTTGCACCCGCAACCGAAATTGACCCGGAATATGCAAAAGTATTAAAACAGGCTGTGAATGCCGGTATTGAAGTAATTGTGATGCAGGTTGAGGTTACGCCGGAAGGAATTTATCCGAAGAAAAAACTGCCTGTGGAAATTGATTACTGAAAACCATTATACATACTGGAAATCCCTGAAATTCAGGGAAACTACCTCGGGAATTTTTATAATCCCACATAACGGTCGGGTACATGTTGTCGGGGTGTCCTATTAGTAATCGGGATAAGGGACTTTAATCACAGTGGACAGGTTGGAAAAGCGTGGGTGATTTTCTCTGATGGAACTCATTAACTTA
>JBBIVS010000467.1:0-3382 GCA_037439605.1 Draconibacterium sp.
CAGAATTTAAAGCTTATTTGATTTTCACAGTAGTAATAACTGTGCTCATTTATCCGGTTTCAGGTCACTGGACATGGGGAGGCGGCTGGTTAAGCCAACTTGGATTTCACGATTTTGCAGGTTCGTCAATTGTCCACTCTGTTGGAGCCTGGGTTGGTCTGGCTGGTGCTGCAATGATTGGACCCCGTTTGGGAAAATATAAAAACGGTGGTAAACCAACTGCTATACCTGGACATAACTTAACATTAGGTGCTTTGGGTGTTTTCATCCTGTGGTTTGGATGGTTTGGTTTTAACCCTGGCTCGCAGCTTGCAGCTGCCGGAACCGAAAACGCAATTGCTATTGGTCATATCGCAGTAACCACCAATCTCGCAGCAGCAGCAGGCGCAGTAACTGCAATGATGGTTGCGTGGTTCCGCTACAAACGTCCGTCACTTTCACTTTCATTGAACGGTGCATTAGCTGGTTTAGTTGCTATCACGGCTGGTTGCGATGCGGTAAATCCTATGGGCGCTGTGGCAATTGGAATAATTGCCGGATTCATACTACCGTTTGCAGTTGAATTTTTTGATAAAATACTCAAAGTTGATGATCCTGTTGGTGCGATTTCGGTGCATGGAATCAGCGGAGCATTTGGCACTTTGGCAGTGGGCTTGTTTTCAACCTCTGAAGGTTTGTTTTATGGATTTGGACCGAAATTGCTGGGTATTCAGGTAATTGGAGTTCTGGCGTTCTTTGCATGGGCACTGGGTTGTGGTTTAATTTTATTCTTTATACTTAAAAAAGCAAAAATATTGCGTGTATCCAAACGGGTTGAGGAAGAGGGACTCGATATTTACGAACATGGCGAAAGCGCTTACAATTAAATTCCCTTATCGTTTATGTCTGTAGCTGTCTGTTAAAAGCCCGCCAATCGGGGCGGGCTTTTTAAAACAAAAACGTTCATTGTCATAAATATAAAAGCAGAAAAATAAACAGATTAAATATTGCCAAGGTTGGTATAGTTGTGTTAGTTTAGTTTATTAGATTAGAAAATCAAAAACCGGTTCACTGAATGTGGCCGGTTTTTTTTGTTGAAAACTCAGAAAAAGAAATGCAATCCTATGTGAAACTCTAACCTGAATAACCCTATTTTTGCCATTTCAATTTAAAAAAAGAAAAAAATGATGCAAAGCTGGTTTGAAAGCAAAGTAAAATATGTAAAAGTTTCCCAAAGTGGTACCGAACAAATGGTGACCGAAAATTTTCTCCTCGATGCAGTTTCATATACCGATGCCGAAACACGGATAATCCGCCAAATGCAGCAAACAATAAGAGGCGGTGAATTTCAAATTATTGACATTAAAAAATCGCGGATTGCGGAAGTATTTCAATATGAAGCCGGAGAATGGTGGTACAAGGCAACCATTAACCTGGTAACCGTTGACGAGGAAGCGGGAAAAGAAAAAAAACTACGAACTTATTACCTCGTAATGGCCGACGACATTAAAGAAGCACTTGACAGGCTTGAAGAAAGTTTGTCTTTCCTTGTAATTCCTTATGTTGTTTCGGCTATTGCAGTGAGCACAATTGTTGATGTTTTCCCGTATGTGCCATCAGAATCATTGGTTCCGGAAGGATTTGTACCGGTAAAAAACACAGACGCAGATAATCCGATTTTACAAATGGGGTAAAACCCTTCTCCGACAAACCGGAACATGATGGGAATTAGTACCACTACTCCAGTTGTTCTCTCCATTTGATAAAAAGTTTCAAAAAACTCTTTAAGCGATAAATTGCACTGATACAATCTTATCAAATAATTAATGTTTTTTGACATTTGCTTTTTTTTGCCTCTTCTAAAAATTGGAGTTTTTCAGATTTTACGTAACTTGTACGCCAATAAAAACATTTAAATCAAAATCATGAAACTAAAATCTTTACAACTCTTTGTGCTTTTCGCACTTGCATTTAATATAACTGTATTTGCCCAGTTACCAGACCGAAAAGGATGGTGGAAGTTTGATAATCCTGCGGATTTGGCAAAAGCTGAAGTGGGTGCTCCTCTTCAGATTGTAGGAAACTTAACATCAGCAGCTGGCCCAGCCGCCATAAATAGGGCAGTCCAAATTTTAAAGGGAAATTACTTAATAATGACCCATGGAATAGCTGCCAATGGAGGAGGAACAATGGTAAACGAATACTCCCTTCAAATTGACTTTTCTATTCCCAAAGCTGGGGTTTGGCATTCTTTCTTTCAAACGGACCAGGCAAACAGCAATGATGCCGATTTGTTTACAAATACAGCAAATTCAATTGGAACTGCATCCACGGGTTATACGGCAAAGGGAATTTCAGCAGATACCTGGTATCGCATGATTGTTTCTGTTAAAAATGGTGAGTTTTTTAGAATTTACATTGATGGGAGCTTATGGTTAGAAGGAACAATTCAGGGTATCGATGGCCGGTTTAGCCTTTACAATACCCTTTTAATGTTTGCAGATAACGATGGTGAAGATGAGACAATATTTTGTTCGGAACTGGGAATTTGGGATGTTGCCCTGGATGCAAACCAGGCTTTAGCATTGGGCGGGGCCACAGGCAATCGGGTACCGGTAAGAACTAAACTCGGCTGGTGGAAATTTGATGATCCGGGAAATCTTCTGAAAGCTGAAACAGGGCAACCATTGAAATTGGTTGGTACCCAAACCTCGGTTAATGGTCCGGGCGCGGGTAATAAAGCCGTAAAACTCGATGCCGGAAACTATTTAAATATGACGACTGGTATTCTGCCCAATGGCGGAGGTGCAATGACAAATGAATACTCATTACAAATTGACTTTTTAGTCCCGGAGGCAAATAAATGGCATGCATTTTTTCAAACTGATTTAACAAACTCAAGCGACGCAGATTTGTTTGCCAACACATCTGGTAAATTAGGGACACAAGCCACAGGTTACACAACCGATGCAATTGAAGGTAATTCATGGTACAGGATGGTGGTAACCGTAAAAAACGGGGAATTTTTCAGAATTTATATCAACGGCGAACCCTGGCTTGAATCTGGCGGACAAACTATTGACGGCAGATTTGCGCTTGCTGGCAACCTATTGATTTTCGCTGATAACGATGGTGAAGACGGTACTATTTACTGTTCCGAATTATGTATTTGGGAAGTTGCCCTTACCGAACAGGAAGTATCTGAACTGGGAGGTGACCCGTCGAATCTACTACCTGCAAAGGCGGGAATGTGGAAATTTGATATAGCGTCGAATATTGGAAAAGCCACAATAGGAGAAGACCTGGTTATCCGAGGTACAATAAATACTGTACCGGGTCCGGCAAACTGGAATTACGCTGCCGAAGTTGGGTTGGGGAGTTATTTTGAAATGTTACACGGAAT
>JBBIVS010000468.1:0-3376 GCA_037439605.1 Draconibacterium sp.
TATGCTAGATGTCCACCGTTTTGTAATGATGCTGGGTTACCAGTTTAATAAAGATGTTCAGTTTGTAACCGAGCTTGAATTTGAACATGTATCGGAGGTTTATGTTGAGCAGGCATTTTTACAGTACCGGCTTAACAATGTGGTAAATTTCAGGGGCGGGCTGCTTTTAACGCCCATGGGAATTATAAATGAATACCATGAACCCGCAACATTTAACGGCGTTGAGCGGCCAGAGATTGACAATGCTATTTCGCCAACTACATGGCGCGAAATTGGATTGGGTGTTACCGGTGTTTTGATGCCGGTTTCGATGAAATACCAGGCATATATCATGAACGGATTTAATGGTTTCAACGGACAGGCGCGCATTGGCGGCGCAAATGGTTTCCGGGGCGGGCGGCAGAAGGGCGCCGAATCATACATCAGTTCGCCTAACTTCAGCACAAAAGTTGAATATTTTGGATTTCGCGGACTAAATATCGGTTTGTCCGGATATTTTGGAGATACACAAAGTACTCTTTACAACAATTTAGATAAAAATGATGAAGCTGCCATTGCAAAAGCTGACTCCTCGGTGGTTGGAATTTCGATGTTTGGCGCCGATGCACGTTACACATACAAAGGGCTGAAAATAACCGGCCAGTTGTATTATACCCTTGTTTCGAATACAGAGGAATTCAATGCATTTACAAAAAATAAGGGCGGCGTTAATCTCGGAAGCTCGATGTTCGGATATTACATCGATTTGGGTTACAATGTTTTTAGACAAGCAAAAACCGAAAAACAACTCATTCCGTTTGTGCGCTATTCAAATTACGATACCCATCACAAGGTTTCTGAAAATATTACAAAAAATCCGGCTTACCGGAAAAATGTGGTAACAACCGGCCTGTCATTTTTCCTCACCAATGGTGCAGTTGTTAAAGCCGATATGCAGTTTGTTAAAACCGGCGCTGCCGAAAAGTTTGCAAAAACATTCAATGCCGGATTTGGGGTAATGTTTTAACTTTTCGAAATGAAGAAGAATTTTATACTGATTTTATTGTTGCTGATTCCATTTGCATCTTTTAGCCAGTCAGAAATAGATTATCAAAACAAACGTTTTATCAATAGTTTGAAAAAAAATGGAATTACCGGATTTTCCCAGCTTGAGGAAATAAGCTGTAATTTAAAGGAATATCCTGAGCTTCAGGGAAAATTTTTCAGAATATTGAATAATTCAGAAATTAGTGAAGTTAAATATGTTTTCGTTGGAAGAGTGAACAGTTGCCGTGCAGGCGGCTGTTCCAATTCCGGAAACAGCCCGGCAAACATGGAATCGGAATATTTCGACTATTACATTTTTTTCGATTCGGCAAAAACCGTAAAACAGGTTGAAGTTTTTAATTACCAGGCCACCCATGGTTATGAAATTACCGCAAAGGGCTGGCTGAAACAGTTTGCCGGTTTTTCGGGGAAGGATTCGCTTGTGATAAACAAAGATATCGACGGAATTTCGGGGGCAACCATCTCCGTTTATGCAATTACCAGCGATATTCAGGAAAAAACTAGGATGTTGAAGACGGTGAATTAAAAGAGTTTACTAAAAAATTTTGTTTACCAAATCGTGTTGATATTATAACGTTTTATATTATCGTCCTTGGTCACAATAACCAAATTTTCAGACATACTCTGCGCAATTAAAAGTCTGTCAAATGGATCTCTATGAATATATTCCAAAGTTGATAATTTTAAAGCATGTTCAAATGTTATTGGCAAAATCTCAAAACCATTATCCTCAATCATGTCAAGAAAATGCTTAAATCCCTTTGAAAATCTAAATTTGTCAAGACTTATCTTAATTGCAATCTCCCAAATCGAAGCTATACTGACAATTTTTGAATTCGCAGGGTCTTCTATTTCCAATTTTGCCTTATCTGATAACTTTTCATCTCCGTTTAGAAACCAGATCAAAGAATGTGTATCAAGCAACAAATTCATTACATATAGTCTTTAAAGTCATCCAGGGGTTCATCAAAATCAGGAGAGATATAAATCTGCCCCTTAGCACATCCAAATTCAGGGGTCTTCTTTTTAAACTCTTTTTTTCTTTTACTTACCAGGAAATCAATAAAGTCATTTACTTCTGATTTTAAATCAGCAGGCAAATAACTCAGCTTTGTATATAATTGAATTTGTTCCATATCGATATCTTTTTTAACAAAGATACAATTCTATTTATTAAATCTGAAATTTGCAAAAAAATACACTGATGTTCAGGAAGAAACAAGGTTGCTGAAATTGATGAATTAATTAAAAATCTTTACCCCCACATAAAAATTACTTGGTTTTGCAGGGCCGTAAATGTAGCCGCTGTCGCGGTATTTGCCCGAGTCGAAATCGTTTTGGTACTGGTTAAACATGTTACCAACACCGCCAAAGAATTCGATGGAAGAATCGAGCCTTTTTGAATTCACAGTATATGAAATTTTAAGGTTGGTTTCCATAAAATCCGGCGATTCGAATAAAATATCGTTTTCAGGAGTTCCAATGTTTCCGGGCACTCCGTAATGCGGAACCAGCATTTTGCCAGTGTAAATCCCTGCAAGTGTTGTTTTGAATTTCCCGGTGGGAGTCCATGTTAAAGTGTAATATCCGTATGAATTTGGTGTTCGCAGATATTTTGTTTCGCCGGGCAGGTTCTCCGACCACTGAACCGGTTCGTCGTACAAACTTTGTTGAAGGGTAACCCCGGCTTCTGCCTGGAATTTCCGGTTGCAGTTGGCGCGCAATTCAAGAGTTGCACCCGTAACATGGCTTTTACCTCCGTTTTGCTTTTGCATAATAGAGTTGCCATCTTCATCGGTACCAATTTCCTGTAAAACAAATGCATCCTTCAGAGTTGTGTAAAATCCTTCAAGTGTAAAGCCGTAAATGTGTTTCTCGGTGGGCTTGTCCCAGTTGAGCGAAGTTGTCCAGCTTTGCGAACGTTCCTCTTTTAAATCGTCAGCCAGCTCAACGGTTTGAATTCCACCACCGGCAAATGCAATATGCATATCCGAATCGAATGCCTGCGGCGCACGAAAGCCAGTTGACCACGAAAGACGTAACTGGGCATTTGTATTGGGCCTGAACAGAAAGGAAACACGCGGATTGAAAATCATGTTATCCACAAAATTGTGTTTATCGGCGCGCACCCCGGTTAACAGCGTAATTTTCTGATTGACTGCCCAGTCGCTTTGAATAAAAGTGCCAAAATTACGCGAGTTCTGATCGGTGAGGTAGTTATAAGTTTTAATTTCATCATATACATCATCCACCAGATATTCGGCTCCAAAAGTTAGCACATTCACTCCCTGTAAAAAGCTGTATAAAGTATGGTTTAACTGGGAGCCAA
>JBBIVS010000469.1:0-1618 GCA_037439605.1 Draconibacterium sp.
CTCCCTTCTCATGATTGGGACTATCCCCAAAGCGGGGCGAAGCGTATCCTACGGCGCAGATGTGGCGTTGATCGGCCTGCTTCGCCCCTACTCATGGAATAGAATCTCCCATAAATGAACGTTGCCCGGCTCGCCCTGGCGTTTGTCTTTGATCTCCAGGTAAAGCACGCTGACCGGGTATGCACGGTCAAATTCAACCTTGCCCTGTGGGTTTTGCGGCGAGGCGTCGATCAAAAACTCGAATTTGATCGGCTCCGGCGTTTCGGATGTGTATAGCAGCACCCGCAATTGCACTTCGGTATCCCCGATGACCAGCGTCAACCCGCTGATCTGGCGCGGCTGTCGAAATGTCAGCTCGATGATGAACGGATTAGCTTCCATCGTGCGCACCAATGAAAAGCGCGAGCCATCGAAGGCCTCGCCGATGCGCCCTATATCGAGCAGCGAATGACGCACGTGAACCGGCTTCATCGAGTAGCCAGGGTTTGTTTCTTTCGGCGCTTCCCCATTCCCATCCGGGTTCCTGTTTCATCCACGAAAGTATTCCCTGATGGTCGGCAGGATCATCAATCAGTTCTATCGCATTAATTTTCTGGTTGTTGGCGGTAATTGTAACCAGGGAGCCATGCAATCTTTCATCGGTTTGCGGGTAACTGTTTTTTCCGTAACCCGGAATTGTTCCCTTTTCAGAAACCACAGTCATTCCAATTCGTTCGGCATCGCCTTCTTCAAGGTATTTTTCCTGTGGATAACGGGCTGCAAGTTCTGCCCTGAATTCAATACTTTCAACATCTTCAGCTTTAACATTTTCGGGGAGTTCAAATTCATACTCAAAATATCCCGATCCCATTCCCCAAACTTTTTTACCATTCTGAGGGGCATGATTTTTAATGCTCCAGTCGGCTGCTGTATATTCGGAAGGGGATTTCGTGATCAAAATATTTTTTGAAACAGAATTTCCCGAAACCTTAAAAGGCACAAAATTGCGATGTAATATATTTCCGTTTTGGTCTTCAAGTTCAGTGGCTAATATCATAAGCATATTTTCATTCGGGACAACAATTTCAACAGGATTTAACGTCACAAATTCAAATGGAACGGCTGTAACCGGAACCTCGCCCGTAGAATGTTCTCTTTTTTCACCAATTTGATCCCAACCGTAAACCTTATACTTCAGTTTTAAATTTTCCTGTATGTTATTGGTTACAGCGCTGATGCCAACGGGAATTTGAATGGTTGATCCTCCTGCATAATTCTGAAAAAAATCATCGCCGGCAACCACGTACAAATCGGTATGAAAATCGTTCATTTTCATGCCGGGCAAAATTTCATCGAGACCAAACATTTTTTTCGATCGGTCGAACCGGTAATAACCATTCCATTCATTTATCACATCATGAAATTCAGTAAACAGAAAACCGGCAATTTTTGGCCGTTTTCGAAATTCATTCATCATTATGTGGTATTCCCAGGTAAGGTCGATATCGCCCGTACTGCCGTCGTATCCCCAAACGGCGCCGCATTCGGAGTTAAACATGGGTTCGTTGCCCTGCACATTACCGCCTATATAATTGTGAGTCGATCCGGGGTAGGTATTTTTTACAATTTCATCTAAAAA
>JBBIVS010000469.1:1695-3372 GCA_037439605.1 Draconibacterium sp.
TGCAGGGAGAGTTGTCTTCCACCAGCCGGGTTGGATCGTATGCCTTTGTTTTATGATACCAACTGCTCACCCATTCCTGTGTTTCGGGAGTGTAGCTTCGTTTGCCGGTAACTGAATCATTACTGAATAATCCCCAGGTTTCGTTAAATAAGACCCATGAAAAAATTGATGGATGGTTGTAATCGCGTTCAATTTCCTTTTCTGCAATATACTCCCAGTTGGCTTTTGCGATGCTGTCAGGCTCGCCCCAGAAATTTGGTATGTCTTCCTGAATCAGCAATCCCAGTTTATCTGCCCAGTAAAGTTTACGTGTCATTTCGGCTTTAATGTGAATGCGCAACCCGTTCAATCCCAAATCTTTTGCACGCTGAATTTCTTCCATCATAAACTGGTCCGACGGGAAGGTGTAAAATCCCTCGGGATGGTAACTTTGGTCGAGTGCAAGTTTCAGATAGATGGGTTCGTTGTTCAGCGCCACATACTGAAATCCTTTTCCGGGAATTTCAACTGCCGAAATTTTGCGCATCCCGAAATAGGTTGAAACTTCATCTGCAGAATTTTCGCCGGTTAACGAAGCGTTAACTTCATATAAAAAAGGGTTTTCGAGGTTCCACAATTTCATGTCATGAATTGGAATTGTAAAAGTTGCTGTATTCTTGCCAGTGCCAATTTCGCCTGTAAAATTCAGCGAATTGTTTTTACCAGTTAAACTGAACTGAAATTCTGAAGCTGCATTTTCTGCAAGATTTACTTCTGCGGTAACCAACTGGTTGTCGATATCGGGTGTAAACCTGATGTTTTTGATGTGATTTTCAGGCCGTGCTTCAAGGAAAACCGTTTGCCAGATTCCTTTTGCATTTCCGTAATACTGTTTTCCCGAAGGGCGGTTCTGCAATTCTTCGTCCTCAACTCTCACAACCAGTTGGTTTTCGCCTTCTTCTAAAAATTCCTCAATATTAAAGCTGAATGGTACGTAACCACCTGAATGGCTGCCCACCTCTTTTCCGTTGAGCCAAACCGTGGTATTAAAATCACTGGCACAGAACACGAGCCAGGTGTTTTTGTTTTGCCAGTTTTTTGGATTTTCGATTGTGAAATTTCTTGCATACCAGCCTACATTAACTTTTGGCATTTTAATTCCGCTCAGCGGGCTTGCCCACGAAAAAGGCACAAGTATTTTTTGGTTGAAAGTTTCGGGTTGGTTTTGCCAGTTTTCGGTTAACCCCACATTCGTTGAGTCGGCCTTAAACTGCCAGTATCCATTGAGGTTTTGCCATACCGGCCTTTCGAAATTGGGTTGCGGATGCTCAGATAGCGGGATATCGGCAACGGGTTTTTTACATCCAAACAGTGTAATGACCAGAATAAATAATAATGGTAAATAAGTTTTCATAGCATTGTAGTTGATTTAATTTCGATAAACAAAAGTAATTGAAAAAAAACAAAATGAAGCTGCCCTATTTTTTGTTTCCGGACAACCTCGCGATTTTTTGCATATTTTGTTTTGGCTTAGTTTTGCTGCACCACTTCAACATCCGGTTCCGGTTTACTTTTCCGTTTTTTTACCTGTTCGTTATTTTCGGCAATCATTTGGGCGCATGTACTGGCAAAACACCAAAGCCGGCCTGGGCCAACCTGTTCCATGGCGCGCAGATAGATTACAATTTTATCGTTCAA
>JBBIVS010000470.1:0-3370 GCA_037439605.1 Draconibacterium sp.
TGACCGAACTGGGCGACAATGCAACCGAAGCTGAAAGGGCGCAAGTTGGAATTGATTCAGGTATCAAAAATCATGGCCCTGGTTTGTGGGCCACCGATGAACATGTTATAAGCAGCGGTTTAAGTAACGGTTTTATTGTAAGGGCAGGCGAAAACAGGTTGGGTGAAAACACACTGCTCAACGGTATAAATAGGAACGACATAAAAGTATCGGCAAAAGATACCGCAGCCGAATTGAGCATTTTTGAATATAACGGCAAAGAAAAGGGAGGGCCCCCACTTCACCTGCATTATTATCAGGATGAGGTTTTTTATGTTGCCGAAGGCGGGTACATTTTTCAGTGTGCTGACGAAAAGTACTGGCTTGGCAAAGGGGATATGATTTTTTTGCCCCGCGAAATTCCTCATACTTTTGCCCAGTTAACCGATGTTGGAAAACTTTTGTATTTCTTTCAGCCGGCTGGTAAAATGGAAGAATTTTTCAGGGATTCAGCAAAATCAACAGGCCAAACCAATGGCGAAGATTTGTTTGTAAAACACGGTATGAAAATGGTAGGCCCACCAATTCAAATGTAAAAATATGACTATGAAAATTACACGTCGGCAGATTTTAACATGTTTTGGATTGCTCCCGTTTGCAGGATTGGCGGCAACAGGTTATTCTTCTGCACAGAAAAATTTTGTTTTTGTATTAGTGCATGGGGCCTGGCACGGTGGCTGGTGCTGGAAAAAAGTAAAGATTTTGCTCGAAGAACAAAGATTTACTGTTTATACGCCAACACTTACCGGGCTTGGTGAACGGTCGCATTTGCTGAATGAAGAAATTGGCCTCGACACACACATTCAGGATATTGTTGCAGTTTTGGAGTATGAAGATTTGAAAAATGTGATTTTGGTAGGACATAGTTTTGGTGGAATGGTAATTACCGGCGTGGCTGGAAAAGCGGCTGAGCGAATCAGTCATTTGGTTTATCTTGATGCTTTTTTGCCGGAAAACGGGAAGGCGTTAAAGGACTATTTACCTCAAAATGATTCAGGAAATGAGAATCCGAAAGAAAGCAGAGACTGGAAAGTGCCGCCTCGTTCAACTAGAGCAGAGTTTGGAGTGCGGGAAAAGGAGGATATTGCATGGGCAGAAAAGCGATTGGGACCGCAGTCAGCGAAAACTTTTGTACAACCTGTGCTTATTGAAAATCCTATTCCCGATGAAATCAAAAAAACTTACATACAACTTACTGACGATTCGCCATGGTTTGTTGAAGCTGCCGAAAGAGCCCGGAAAAATGGTTTTCAAATTTTCAGTTATCTCGAAGGCGGTCATGATGCAATGATAAGCCAGCCCGGTGAAATTGCGGAAATGTTCATTTCAATGTTAAAGTGATTTGAAAAATTTCGTGAAATGTTTTTTTGAAGTTTCATAGTTTTTGGTTAACTGTTACTTATAAAACAGTAAATTTGGCTAAATCAGTTTTAACAAATTAAAATGATATACTTGAACAACATGCGCACTGTTACTTTCGATAAAAATCTCGATAAAGAAAAAACGAAAGCCGAAACTAAAGAAATGTTAAAGGAAATCGGCGATCTGCAATACCAGATGTATGCCGAATCGAAACACAGTTTACTGATTGTTTTTCAGGGATTGGATGCTTCGGGTAAAGATGGTTTGACGCGCGGTTTACTCGAATATTGCAACCCTGTGGGACTGATGGTGCAAAGTTTCAAAAAACCAACGCCGCTGGAATATTCTCACGACTTTTTGTGGCGGGTACATCCGCATGTTCCTCCGCGCGGGGTTATCCAGGTTTTTATCCGCTCTCATTACGAGGATATTCTTGTGCCATCCGTCGAGAAACTGACTCCAGCGGAGAAGATTGATGAACGGTACGAAATCATCAATGGATTCGAAAAGCTGCTTGAGCAAAATGGTACACGGGTGTTGAAATTCTTCCTGAATGTATCGAAAGATGCACAACTCGAAAGACTGAACGAGCGGCTTGAAAACCCCGAAAAGTATTGGAAACACAACGATTGGGATACCCGTGAAAAGTTTGATGAATATCAAAAGGTTTACGATACCATTTTTGAACGTTGCAATTATATTCCCTGGCATTTTGTACCCGCCGATAGCAACTGGCAAAAACTGTATTATGTGGCCAAAGTGGTATTTGAAACTCTTAAAAGCATGAATATTCAGTGGCCACCGTTAAAATCGGAAAGGTTTACAGTTAAATAATTCCAAAATATAAATTCAAACTTAGCGCTGTATCAGCAGTTATACCAAGTTCTCCTTTCAATATTGCTGATGTTGTGTTTTGAGGAATTCCAATATCTTTTGACAATTTATAAGCTGAAATATTCATCGGTTTTAAAAATTCTTCCATTAATATTTCACCCGGATGAATGTTGTCTGAAGTTTCCATATTTTTCTTAATTAATGATAATCAACTATTTTTACGTGTTCCGATTGTCCTTCAGGTATGTGGTTCGCTTATCCTTGTCCAACGGTACCGCACAACAAAGACTGACTATATTAAAGAGCTAATTATTATCATTCATTAATTTCTTTACCTTTTTCATAACCTCCAGTTCCAATTCACTTTTGTAATCAAGCATTTTTTTTCGCAATTCAATTTCTTTGACGGAAAGAATTTGTACCGCAAGCAACCCGGCATTTTTGGCCCCATTCAATGCGACGGTTGCCACAGGCACTCCGCCGGGCATTTGAAGAATTGATAGAATTGAATCCCATCCGTCAATGGAGTTTGCTGATTTAACCGGGACCCCAATTACAGGAAGCGGAGAAATGGCAGCAACCATTCCTGGTAAATGAGCGGCTCCTCCGGCACCGGCTATAATTACTTCAATTCCCCTTTTATGAGCATTTTCGGAGAAATCAAACAATCTTTTTGGAGTTCGGTGGGCCGAAACAACAGTGATTTCATAAGGCACTCCGAAACTATTTAAAATATCGGCTGCCTGATTCATAACCGGTAAATCTGAATCGGAACCCATGATGATACTTACAACTGGATTTACCATGATTTAACTTTTAATTTTTGTTTTACAATGATTGCTTTCTTTTTTGCTTCTTCAATCGTTGTTGACAATATGGTAACGTGTCCCATTTTTCTGAAAGGCATGGTTTTCTTTTTTCCATACAAGTGAATTTTCACTCCCTCTATTCCGAGACATTCGGTTAAGCCCTCGTACCTGACTGCTCCTTCATGGTCTGGTTCACCCAACAGATTAATCATCACAGAGGGCATTTTAATCTGAGTACTGCCCAACGGAAAATTAAAAATTGCCCTCAATAATTGTTCAAACTGCGATGTAATTATGCTTTCAATAGTGTGATGACCGCTATTATG
>JBBIVS010000471.1:0-3365 GCA_037439605.1 Draconibacterium sp.
ATCCACCAGTTTATGTTCCGGTGCGATTACCATGTAGGTGGCGCCAAACAAAGTATCCGGACGGGTGGTGTAAACCCGCAGTTTTTCATTCAATCCTTCAATTTCAAAATCAACCTCAGCACCAGTCGATTTGCCAATCCAGTTTCGCTGCATATCTTTTACACCGGCGGGCCAGTCAAGTCCTTCGAGTCCATCCAGCAACCGCTCAGAATAATGTGGAATCCGCAGCAACCACTGTTTCAGATTTTTCCGGGTAACCTGGTTGCCACATTTTTCGTGCGAACCGTCGGTTAAAACTTCCTCGTTTGCGCAAACCGTTTTACATGAATCGCACCACCAAACCTGAGCGTTATCATAATATGCAAGTCGCTTTGTTCCAATATATTTATTGACAGCCTCTTTCCCTTCAGTCCAGATTTCCTCAGGAATTGAAAGTTCAGAAATTGGCCGTCCTTTTTGCAATTCGGTATCGAACCAGGTATTGTAAAGTTGTTTAAAAATCCACTGTGTCCATTTAAAATATTTCGGATCGGTGGTGTTTATTTCGCGGTCCCAGTCGTAACTCAAGCCAATAGCTTTAATCTGACGCCTGAAATTGTCGCAATTCTTTTGCGTTGTAACAGCAGGATGCGTTCCGGTTTGAATGGCATACTGCTCAGCCGGCAATCCAAATGCATCGTATCCCATGGGATGCAACACATTAAAACCTTTCATTCGTTTGTAGCGACTTAAAATATCGGTTGCTGTGTAACCTTCGGGGTGGCCAACGTGCAGACCGGCTCCCGATGGATAAGGAAACATGTCGAGGATATAATATTTGGGTTTCGAGAAATCGTCGATGGTTTTAAACGTCTTGTTTTCTTCCCAGTATTTTTGCCATTTGGGCTCTATTTCGGCGAAATTATAATCCATTTTTCTGAATTGAATAAGATTCTGATTTTTAAAGGCGCAAAGATAGAAAAATGATTTATGCAATTGATTTTTTAAAAAGTCGTTCAACCGAAATAATTTATATTTGTCATGCGGGAGAAACTAACCAAATTAAAAATATTATCTTCAAAACATAAATATCAATCGAAAATGAAAAAGGAAGAATTCGTTAAAAAAGTCAGTGGTTCATATAATTTCAGCGGCGAATCAATTTTAGCCGGATCAGCCATTTTTGGCGAAGATTACGAAACCAGTGTTCAGGTAAAATTCCCTTTAAAAACCTTTAACCGCCATGGATTAATTGCAGGAGCAACAGGTACCGGAAAAACAAAATCGCTCCAGGTAATTGTCGAAGAACTGTCGAATGCCGGAGTTCCGGTTTTGGTGATGGATATTAAAGGCGATTTAAGTGGTTTGGGAGCAGCAGGCACTATGAACCCCATCATTGAAAAACGTACACAACAAATTGGTTTCAAATGGGAAGGGAAAGGTTATCCGCTGGAATTTGTAAGTATTTCCGACGAACCGGGAGCAAAAATGAAAGCCACTGTTTCGGAATATGGTCCGGTGTTGCTATCGAAAATTCTGGATTTAAACGATAATCAAAGCGGTGTTTTGGCTATGATATTTAAATACTGCGACGACAGAAATCTGCCACTGCTCGATTTTAAGGATTTAAAAACAGTAATAAAATATGTGCAGGACGAAGGTAAAGAGGATTTTAAGAAAGAATACGGATATATGCAGTCGGCTTCAGCAGGCGCAATCATGCGTTCAATTATTACGCTCGAACAACAAAATGCCGATGATATTTTTGGCGAACCTTCGTTTGACATATTCGATTTAATGCAAAAAACCAGTTCGGGCGAGGGTGTAATCAGCGTGCTGCGGTTAACCGACATGCAAACCAAACCCGCGCTGTTCAGCACTTTTATGCTTTGTTTGCTGGCCGAAATTTTTGAAAAAATGCCGGAACTTGGCGATCCAAAAAAACCGGAACTCGTGTTGTTTATCGACGAAGCGCATTTGATTTTTAACAATGCATCGAAAAGTTTACTCGACCAGTTTGAGATGACCATTAAATTAATCCGCTCGAAAGGGGTGGGCGTATTTTTTGTAACACAGTCGCCAACAGATATTCCGGCAGCCATTTTAGGACAACTCGGCACAAAAATACAACATGCTCTGCGTGCTTTTACCGCCAAAGACCGGAAAGACATTGTTACCGCGTCAGAAAATTATCCCTATTCGGAATTTTATAAAGTTGACGAACTGATTACCCAACTTGGTATGGGTGAAGCATTGATTTCGACACTTGATGAAAAAGGAAGACCAACCGAACTGGTTCATACTTTAATGCGGCCGCCCTACTCCAGAATGGATGTTTTAACCGATTACGAAATCGGGCAGATTCTGAAATCGTCGAAACTCAGCAAAAAATACAATGTTGAAATTGACCGAAAAAGCGCTTACGAAATTCTGCAGGAAAAGATAGCCGGGGCAAACCGAAGGGAGGAATCACAGGATGAAGTTTCAGGTACTTTTCGCCGCGCAGATGATTACGAAAGACCAACTGCCAGGCGCAGGGAAGAACCATCGAATTTTGAAAAGATTATGAAAAGCCCTGTAACCAGGTCGATTGCAACAGAAATTACCCGCGGTATTTTAGGTGTGCTTGGGTTAAAAACCACTACCAGAAGGTCGCCGACAAGGAGGTACAGGTTATAATTTGAAAAATATTTGCTGAACTGAATCACCCAATTAAAAAACATCATAGTCACATTTGGACACGATAGAAAAACACGTAGAACAGTTTCTAAATATTTAGTTATTTTCAATAAATATCATCATTTTCCAAAGAACTATGTAACCTGATGTGCCTTATGGGGTAATTTGTATCCAATGGTTTTTCAGGCCTCTGAACGTGAATACTGCAAACCCAAATCCCTTTCAACTAAATATCCACTTAAACTGTTTACCTGATATTGCAAACAAATCAGCGTTACTATGGAAAACAAAAAGCAGTTGTCGCCCGAACAACAAAAAGAGTTAATCAACATATTAAAAGCCCGGTTTGAGAAAAACATAAACCGCCATTCCGGCATTGATTGGGAAGAAGTGCAAATCAGGCTGGAATCTGACGATGAGAAACTGTGGTCGCTGAATGAAATGGAAAGAACCGGCGGCGAACCGGATGTTGCTGGTTTTGATAAAGTATCAGGTGAATACATTTTTTATGATTGCTCGGCAGAAAGTCCAAAAGGCCGCAGAAGTATCTGTTATGACCGGGAAGCGCTGGAATCGAGAAAAGAATACAAACCAGACAACAGTGCGGTGGGAATGGCTTCTGAAATGGGAATCGAGCTTTTAACCGAAGAACAATACCGGGATTTACAAAAACTGGAAAATTTCGATTTAAAAACTTCGAGCTGGAT
>JBBIVS010000472.1:0-3340 GCA_037439605.1 Draconibacterium sp.
ACAAGCCATATTCCGGTTGTAATGCTTACTGCCAAAGCTGATATCGATTCGCGGCTTGTTGGACTGGAACGGGGCGCCGATGCTTACATGGCAAAACCTTTTAACGAAAACGAACTGCATATTCAGCTTCGCAACCTGATAGAGCAACGCACAAAACTGCACGAAAGATATGCCTCATTGTCACAGTTACCCGAAACCCATGATTTGGCAATTAAAACAGAAGATGCCTTTATGATTAAAGTGCGGCAGATACTCGAAAATAATCTCTCCAACGAAGACTTTAGCATCGATCATTTGTGCAGGGAACTGGCTGTCAGTTATGCCCAATTGTATCGCAAATTTAAATCCATCAGCAACCAGACAATTGCTGATTATTTCAAACTGATACGTTTGCACGAGGCCAAAAAACTGCTTTCAAGCTCTGACCTGAATATTACACAAATTGCTTTTGCAGTAGGATTCAAGAATCTTTCCCACTTCAGCCGCGAATTCGCCCAGCAGTTTGGAAAAAGTCCCAAGGAATTTCGAAAACAATAAGAATTGCTGCCGGTTTCTGGATACTGGATATTGGATTCCGGATTCTGGATTTTCTTATTCAGACATTTTTTCATTCTTCTATTCACTCATTCAAGCATTCACGCATTAAAGCATTAAAGCATTATAACATTATAGCATTATAGCATTATAGCATTGAAGCATTCCCGCATTTGATATTCACAGCAAAAAGATTGAGATGCTCAGCAAAACATGGTATTCTGGCATATCCGAATTTTGATTTAAAATCAAATTAATATTTCACTTTAAAATTTACGATTATGAAAACGCTGGTTTATTTGTTTGCAATTGTAACGATCCTTTTTGCCGGTTGTGCAAAAGACGAAATGTTTTACGAAAACTCAAACAACCTTGAACTGAAAAAGGCCAAAGTGCCAATCCCGATGAAAGCAGAGTTCTGCATGACCAATGCGCCTAATCCGGGTTGCACAAATCCAATGTGTAACATGATTCCTGTTATTGGTGCGCCTGATTTTTTCCCGATTAAAGCATTTCCTGTTTACGGATTAATTAGCGGACATGCCACTCACATGGGCGAAGTAATAACAGAAAAAAGTTACGGGATTAAAACCAGTTGTATTTATAAAGATTTTGGCACACCAAATCCATTGGATGACGAGTTATGGATGGAATCGTATGGAAGAATAACTGCCGCCAATGGTGATTCTTACGCATTTATACATCCTGCAGAATCCCCTTTGAAAATAAAGTTGAATCTTTTTTATTCAAATATTCCAATACTTCCGTTTACCGGCGAAGTTATCATGTCTGATGGTACAGGTAAGTTCGAAGGTGTATCCGGATTGGTAATTATGGAAGGCCAGACCGATCTGCAGGCTCAAACCACCTGCTGGACTGCTGAAGGTACAATGACCTATAAAAAATAAACTTCTTCTTAAATGTAATCCATCCTTATCCGTTTTGAAATCAAAAATCATGAAATAATTGGTTCCGGCACAAATAGATATTTTCCCGCCGGAACCATTTTATTATCAACTAAAAATAAAGGCAACATGAGAAAATTTTACATCCTGTTTATTTCTCTTTTGATCATTAGTATCCGGTTATATTCACAGGAGCAATGGACACACACCCAACTTTCAACATTCTGTGTCAGGGCCGGAGCAGCATCGTTGGGAACCAAAGTTTATATCGGCGGTGGGGCGCGGCTTAATGCACTCAATCCATCTGCAATAGTTGATGTTTATGATTTCAACACCCAAAATTGGTTTACAGATAAGCTTTCTGTGGCGCGCGAATTACCAGCAGGTGTAGGTTGCGGTAGTAAAGTATTTTTCGCCGGTGGCATCGACTTTACCAATCTTAATCCATATTCAACGGTCGATATCTATGATACGATTACAAAAAAATGGAGTATTTCTCAATTGTCTCAACCCCGTTTCAGCATTGCGGCAGTGAGTTATGGAAACCAGGTGCTGTTTGCAGGGGGAATCAACCTGAAAACATCTGTTGCATCTTCTGTTGTTGATATTTATAACACCGAAACCGGTAGATGGACAACTGCCTCACTTTCAGAAGCCCGGGGTGCCATGAGTTTTGCTGTGGCTGGTTCAAAAGCTGTTTTTGCAGGTGGTTTTAATCTCAGTTCAGTAACCGCCAAAGTTGATATTTATGATTTCAAAACCGGTAACTGGACAACAAAATCACTTTCGCTGGCAAGAGGTTTTTTAACAGCCACCGCTGTTGGAAATAAAATAATAATAGCGGGTGGCATAACTGCCGACAATCAACCAACTGACCGGGTAGATATTTACGATGTAGAAACTGATACATGGACAATCTCAGCGCTTTCTTCACCGCGGGCATTTCTTGATAATGCCGCAACTGCCTGTGGAAAAGCCTTTTTTGCAGGGGGCGGAAAAATAAACCTTACCAACCAGCAGTGGGAAATTGTATCAGATGTTGTGGATATTTACGACCCCGGAACAGGTAAATGGAGTGTTGAGAAATTAAGAAACCCGATTACAAACCACAATGTAGTGGGCAACTCGAATCATATCGCCGTTATTGGCGGAACAAACCTGGATTTATTTTACAGTTATGTTGATATTTACACCTGTCTAAGTACAGGCATTGAAGATGCACAATCCAGCCCAGAAATGCTAACATTATTTCCAAATCCGGCTTCTGAATCGGTGAAAATTTCATTTTCAAAAATTGAAGAAAAAGTATGTGTGACGATTTTAGGTATTTCAGGACAAAAAGTTTTTGAAACAAATTTCCAGTCAATCCAAAACATAAAACTTGATTTAAAAAATTTAAAATCAGGAATTTACATTATAAAGACTGAATCGCCGTATTTTTGCACAACACAGAAACTCATAGTAGCAAAAAAATAGAAGCCTTTCTGCAAAAATCAGAAAGGCTCTCCTTGCAACAAATATTTTGATCTTTATGCCTGTTCCAGTTTCAGCGTTTCGGTAGTTGGATCACAAACTTCTGTCGGGCCAAAATACTGGATTGGCCCCGGATAAACGTATGAAGTATTCAGCGCCCACTCGCCACGTTTCGAAATAAAGTAACGGTAAGGTGCGCCTTTCAAATCTACCAGCGCTTTCTGAATTACCGGTTTCATGTGTCCGTGGCGTTTTTCCATGTTCAGCATCATTGTAATTGGCACACCACCGGCAATCCATTCTTCTGCAGGAGCGGTCAGATTTCTTACTGACGACATATATCCCGTTTTCCCTGAAGCCACCAGCACAGCGGCAGTGTAGCCCAGTGAGTAGCAATAGTCGGCATCAAAATTCGACGGGGCGGCACA
>JBBIVS010000473.1:0-3339 GCA_037439605.1 Draconibacterium sp.
GCGATTCGTTCTGGTAGAAAAAGTCTTTTCCCAGCAACAACTGAATTTGCTTGTGCTGTTCGAACCAAACCCGTTGTGTTAGTTCGCTGAATTTCCCATCTAACTGATAACTTGGGAACGAAGCATTTACTTGGGTTACATAACATTCCGAGAATGATTTGTCGAGTGTTGCCAGGGCATTCAATGAAACCGGAACAATGACCTCAACATCCCACGGATTGTATTTGAACCAAACATTGCGGTAGCCCACAATACGTAAATTGCTCAAGTCCTCTTCTTTGCTCCATGCTTCAACTGCTTTTGCTATGGCCTGTAAAACCTTGTAGTGCGTGTCGGGGCCGCTCCCCTGAGGATCCATTGCCAGACTGATTACCGTTGGTTTATATTTTCTGAAATCTTCAAGTATCGGCAATACATCTCCTTCAAAACTTGATTTTCCTGTAGTTGCACTCCCCTGGTAGAAACTCAGTCGTAAATGATGGACATTTTTAACCATAATTCCGTAATGTGCCCAAACCAGCTCTTCTTCGAACTCGCGTATCATCCCTTTCAGTTTCTGGATTTTTGGTGGATTTTTACTTCCATCGTAACTCCTGTTTAGTGTTGAAAGTATTTCATAAATTACATCGCGGAGTTCATCCTTCGATTTGATATTCCAAATGGAAACCATTGCCCTGACTGCCCTGTGACAAACTCCCCTCCGTTTTTCCTCATTGTTTTGTGCGGCAATGTTATCGAGATAATGATAAATATCTTTGTCCCATTTGTATTTGAAACCTTCCCTGAAGAAATCGGGATAATTAACCATTTCAATTTTACCCTGGCTGATTAAATCTTTTGTGTCCATCAGCAAATCGTAAAGGAAGCGATTTGTAACGGCTGTAAACCCCGATGTTAATACCGAAAAATGGAGTTCGTTGCTTGCATCGCGCGATTGCCGGTTGGTGGCGGGCATAATGCCAAGCATGATGTCGTCGTGGTGTGGCCCGGTGTGGTAAAAAACCTGATTTACTTCCTTTTGTATTCCTTTTTGCAGTTTGGCAAGAATTGAATCGATGACCGATTGAACTGTGTTTTCGTTCAACCCCGGGATGAGCCTGCAATATTTATCGGCCTTTAAATCATCAAGTTCGAGTTTAGGACCGAATTTGTTAATTTTTTTACACAGTTCCATAACTGCACGTTCGGTTTTCTGATGGGTCCACGGTCCGCTTCTGTAAAAATTATTGATACTGTCGTCAAGTTTTACTGCTGCGCCTTCAGTTAAATAAAACCGGCTGTTTTCGAGTTTTTGGAGCGAAGTTGCAGGTGCAATTACGGTAGGTTGGCTTTCGAGCGCGGTTTTAATGGTATCGGCAATGGCTTCTCCTGCGGCATAAACAATTGCTTTTGCTTTTGGGTTGAATCCGATTGTGCCGAGCCCAACTGTAATTACAAGCCGGGTCCTCGAAACTTCAATTCCACCTAAATCGGCAGCCAGAACGGCTTGTGTTTCAAAATTTGTCTTTGTTAAACGTGTTGATGAAAAGTGGTCTGTTCCCTGTGTGTTAAATGCGATATGTCCGTCAGGGCCAATTCCACCCATGAAAAAGCCAATTCCGCCTTTCTCACGAATCGCATTTTCATAGTTGGTACACCAGTTATCAATCATAAAAATCGATTCCTGCTGAATTTTTTCCATCGCAGTTTTAGCTTCCCTGAAACGTAACGATAAATCGATGTTATAATCCGGGAAAATTTCAAGAAAGTGCCTGTCGCCGGCTAATCTGATATCTTCCGATTTTATGAGCAACGACTTTTCACGGTTCAACCCAAAACCTTCGATATAATTTACTTTGGCAAAATTGTACAAACTGTTGTGCTGTTCGGAACTGATCGGGTAAAAATCGCCCATTTGCACAAATTGAAGATTGTTTAAAACGGGTTTTTTTATTCCTTTTAAATTGTATTTTTCAAGCAAATCTTTTCCTTGTTTATTTTCCCAGTTATCGAGTATGAAGTGAGTGTAGTTTATGAAATACTGGGCAGTTTTACTCACAGGCAAGCTTACAACGCCTTTTGGATTTTCTGATACCCATTCAAGAAAACTCATTGCTGAAAGTAACCCGAGTTTAGGGAAACTTTCAACGGTTATAAAAGGTATTTGGGTTGAAATGTTTTTGATTACGGCATCTTCAAAAAATGCCTTTTCAACTTTTGTGAAGTTTAAATCCATTTTTTATTATTTTGACATTGATAATTTTTCCAATGCATAAGCTGCAATTCCAATTGTTCCTGCCCTTGATCCCAATTCCGAGAATTTTAATTCGGTGTTGTTACTGATATCGCGGTTACAGTAAGTGTTAATGGCTTGCTGAACAGGCGCCAGGATAAACTGGCCAGCTTCAGCAACTCGGCCGCCGATAATAATCAGTTCCGGATCGAAAATCTGGATCAGGTACGAGATACCTCTGCCAAGCCAGTGGCCAACTCCGGTAAATAACGAAATTGCAAATTGGTCGCCTTGATTGGCTGCCTGGATTACAACCGAAATATCAATCTTTTCAAGGTCGTTTTGAACCAGTTCGTTGATTAGCGACAACTGTCCGTTTTGGATACCCTCTTTTGCCATTCGGGAAATTGCCACTGCCGAAACCATAGTTTCAAGACATCCCTGTTTACCACAGGCGCACAACACACCGTTGTCAACAATAGGTAAATGACCGAATTCGCCTGAATAGCCTGACTTTCCGGAATACAATTTACCATTGACAATTATTCCAAGGCCAAGTCCCCAGTCGGCCTGAAGCATTAAAACATTTTTTTTGTTTTTTGCCAATCCGAAATGTTGCTCGGCAAAAGTCCTGACCTTGGCATCGTGATTGAAAAACACCGGAATGCCAAATATTTTGCGCAGTTCGGCGAACAAATTATTAGTGTTGGGGAAATAGGTTTTATTTATGCCTTGTTTTAAATTGATCAATCCCGGGAGTTCAATACCCGCTACAATGATTTTGTTATGCGGAATATTGCTTTCAGCCACCACTTTTTCGAGTACTTCATTTACCCGGTTAAAAATTGTGATGTCAGACTGCATTTTTATGGGAAAGTAATGCGGACCGCTTACAAGCTCGTTATTACTGTTAAAAATGGAAATAATTGTACGGGTAATGTTTATGGTAATGCCAACCACGTAAAAACCGTCTTTTATCAACCCGTAAATATTGGGTCGCCTGCCACCGCTTGAATCACCCCTTCCCAGGTCCTCAACCAACCCGTCTTCAATCAATTCAATCAGAAGGCTGTTTATTTTTGGTGTACTCAAATTGATGAGCTTCGATAAGTCAGAATTTGACAAGG
>JBBIVS010000474.1:0-3334 GCA_037439605.1 Draconibacterium sp.
AACCGTATTGCCATTTTTATCGAATCCCAATGGTTTACTTTTTTCCTTGTCGAGAATAACAGTATCCTGTTTATCGATGTAGTATGTCAGTACCGGATTGGTAAACTGGAAATATTCATACAAATTAGGTTTGGGCGCAATAACTTCGCCCATTGTAAAAAACTTACCGTTTCTGTAAAGCGGACTTTCGGCTGTAACTTTAATTTCATCAATTTTCACTTCATTACCCTTCCTTTCGAAAAGCGCAAATTTTTCGGTTAAAGTCTGAACCTGCCTTTTTCCCTGAATGCTGCTGACATTAATTAAATGCTGACAGATGTGGTATGAAAGTATAACATTGTTAAATTCCTGCACACCCGTAAATCTCGAAATTGCATCGTTGGTGGGTACAAAAATGGTATAGGCAATGTCGGAATTGAATAGCGTATCCATTTTTGTCTGTTTCATAATCTTAACAAAACTCGAAAACTGGGGATTTTCCTGGATAACTTCCCAAACATTCCGGTCCACGGTTTCCGGGTAAACATTATAGTGCTCGTCCCACTCCTTCGTACAACTTGCAACAATTATAATTATAAACCCTATAAATAATATTCCTAATCTGAATTTCATCTTATAAATATTTAACTTTTTTAAATTGGTTCAAAACGGATATAATCCCATAAAAATCTTCCTGGTATCAGAGGTTTTACTTCCACAATGTGTGATTCATACTTTTTGAAATCCACTGTTCCCAGTTCAATTCTCTGGAACGGATTGTTTGCGGTACCGCCCTGAGATAAATCGATTAATCCGCTAACTTTTTTTCCGTCAATAAAAACTTCAACCAAAGCATTGGTTATGTTATACCTTTCTGCACCCAGAAAAACCTTGTATTTTCCCTGGATGATCTTGGGTATCACGTAAGAAATTCGGAAATCGCCGTTTATTTCAAGCCAGTCATTTCCCCATGCAGAGGTTTGTTCTGAACCCCTTTCGATAAACAACAAATCAGCGCCTTCCCATTTAATGTAATACAATGATTTTTTATCTTCAATTAAATATGAACCAGGTTCCCTGCGATATTCATTGATGGTCGGTTCTTCCCAGAATTCAAATGTTTGTATTGCCCTTGAAGGCGTAACCTGTTCCATTATCTGGTCGATAATGTGGACTGCCCCGCTTTGGGTCGTTATATTACTTTTGTCGTAATCGAACCCGATATAATCGATTTTTGTGGTATCCTTCCCTGAAATAATTGTTTCGTACACCTTTTTACCTTTGTTAATTAAAAGGTCCTTCCCTAATCCATTAACATTCAGGGGTATTTCTGAAAGTGTTGTGTAATTGGTTGATACACCCTCAAAATCGTTTATATAACGGTTACCTGTTAAAATATGATAGGTACAAAAGTTGTACAACGGATTCTTTATGTTAGTGTAATTATTATCATTTGGACTTATATATGCCGCCAAATCCTGCACCGATCTTATTCCACGCTTTTGATATACCACATCAGGCTCTACAAAAAGTGTTACCGGGGTAACATTTTCAAATTCCTTTATATTAAAATCAACAAGGCTTTTTACACCTGTCAATTCGAGCGCACCTTTAAAAATGGAATAACCCGAATTTTGCTGCAACCAGCCATAACTTGTAAATGTTATCGGCTCAAGCGCGGTTTCAATTAAATGGATATAACCATTTGAAACTTCAATATTTGGATATGTTACAGCCGCCTGGTTGTTTATTTTATAATATGATGTATCGGGCTGTATAATAAAACTAACCGTAAGATAGTCCTCAGATAATGTGGGCTCGGGAAATGCCCCAAACGGAAAATCCTGAGTGTGTATGCCCATATTTACAACATGATACCTGGCAAATGCCGCTGCATACGAGGGATTTTTTAAAATATCGTTTATCGATGAAATCCCCTCGGTGTTTTTAATAAAATTATCGATTGCCTTATTACTGGGTAAAAACAAAGTATAATCGTTACCGTTGGGATTATATGCACTCAGGGTTTTGTCAAGTCCCCCGACTTCCAGTATTGACAGGAAATTTGAATATTCTTCCTTATGATCGAGAATATAGTAATACATTGATAACTGATCTGCATCTTCAAATCCAGGAATCCTTTCCGGCTCCTTGCACGAATTAAATGCAGCCAATACAGCTATTAAACTCAATATATAAATCAGTCTTTTCATTTAATCATCAATTTATAGTTTCCAATGACCTTGTTTTTCATTCAAATTAAACTTTAACCTTTAAAAATTATAATACGGGTTTTGCACTAATTCCCGGTTCCGTTCAATTTCTTTTTCATAAATCGGCAGGTACCATCCTAAAGGATTGGTTAATTTTGTTGCCAGAATCCTTTTTTGTGTAGAAGGGACATTGCTCACAATAATTTCGATAAGAGTTGCTTTTCTCGCATAATTGTTACGCCTGCCCATACGCAACAAATCGAACCATCTTTTTCCTTCATACGACAATTCAAGCGCTCTTTCATTCAGGATCGCATCTTCATAAGCGACTGCAGTGTTTGCAATATTAATTGCACCAACACCTGCCCTGTCGCGAATTTGTGAAATAATATTATATGCTTCAGGATATTTTCCCTGTTGCGATAGAGCTTCTGCTTTCATTAACAAAACATCGGCATAACGATAAACAATCCAGTTGCAGCTAAATTGCTCATTTCCTGAACGGAACGATTGCCCGTCGGGCGCCTGGCCAACATATTTCCAGATGATAAAATCGTCTTCGCTGTATTTTCTGATTGAAGCATCTTCGCCCCTGACCAGTTCGCTGGCGAATTTAAAACTTAGCAATTCCAGCGCTTTCTGGCTTGGTTTGTATTGATTGCTCTCGCGGCTTGTGAGTCCGTAAGTTCCGTTTTGTTGCTGTAAATTACCATCAAACTGGAATTCGAAAATACTTTCTAATGAATTGCCCGGGTAAAACAGTTCAAACCATCTGCCGCTGGGCATTAACACAAACTTTTTTGTTTGTTCGATTTGGTTAACATATTTAATAACGTTTGGATAATCAAATCGCCACAGTGCAATGTCAGCAAGCAGTGCATCGTATGACGCCTTTGATGCACGCCCTTTGTTTTCCTTCAGTGTAACAAAGCTTTCGGAAGGAGCAAAAGCACGGTTTGCTTCAAGGTCTTTTACTATCTGCGACAATACAGTTTCTTCCGATACTTTTGGAACATAGAAATCGGCGTCATCACTTTCTGTAGGTTCTATAATCAGCGGAACTTCATTGTACACCCGCACCAGGTAAAAATATGCCATGCTTCTGAGGAAATAGGCTTCAGCAACCAATCCCTGCATTTGAT
>JBBIVS010000475.1:0-3326 GCA_037439605.1 Draconibacterium sp.
ACTATATTTAAGCCATTCGTTAAATAACGAATGGCTTTTTTATTTTTTAAAATTTTCAAACATGGACTACAATAAAATTACCATCAGAATCAATCCATTTGAGGAATGGCTGCGCGATGTTTTAACAGCTCAACTGGGAGAAATTGGATACGACAGTTTCCTTGAGACTGAAACCGGTGTTGAAGCATATATTCCGGTGGCACACTACAACGAAAACTCTCTTTTCCAGGTAATAAAATCGTTTGAAGACGACTTTTCATTCGAAATCAGCAACGAAATTATAAAAAGCCAGAACTGGAATGAGGTATGGGAAAAAAACTACTTTAAACCGCTGCTGATTAACAACGAATGTATTATCAGGGCGCCATTTCATGCCGATTATCCAAGGGCAAAATACGAAATTATCATCGAACCAAACATGGCTTTCGGAACCGGTAACCACGAAACAACAACAATGATGATTGAGACCATACTAAAAAATGATATGGAGAACAGAAACATTCTCGACATGGGATGCGGCACCGGAATTCTGGGAATTTTAGCAGCCATGAAAGGCGCTAAAAAAGTAACAGCCATCGACATCGATGAATGGTCGTACACCGGGGCAAAAGAAAATGCCAGGTTAAACAAAATCGAAAACATGGAGGTAAAACTTGGCAATGCAAGATTACTTGGCAATGAAAAATACGATATCATTTTTGCCAACATTCATAAAAATGTACTGATTAACGATATGCCGGCATATTCAGAAGTGCTGGAAACTGGCGGATTATTGGTGATGTGCGGGTTTTACTCTGAGGATATTCCTGAAATAAAAGCCAGGGCAGAAAATCTTGGCCTGAAAGACAACAGTTTTAAATCAAACAATAACTGGGTGGCATATTCATTTAAAAAATAACGGGTTATAGAACAATTTCCTTTCGTTTCATCTCCCAGATTTCCAAATCGCGGATATCTTTTCTGTCGATTACAAAACGCAGCGCTGTGCAAACCGCGTGAAAACCTTTATTGCCTGCGGCTCCGGGATTGATATGCAGAAAATTAAGCTTCTTGTCGAAAATCACTTTCAAAATATGAGAGTGACCACAGATGAAAAGGTCAGGTGGATTTATGAGAATTTCTGGTTTTACAGCTCTTTCGTAATGACCGGGATAGCCGCCAATGTGAGTAATCCAGACATCAATATCTTCGCACATAAAACGCTGATCTAAAGGATGAACGGCGCGTATTTCATGCCCGTCAATATTCCCGTAAACTGCCTTTAACGGTTTAAATGCAGCCAGCGAATCGGCAGTTTCAATATTTCCAATATCACCGGCATGCCAGATTTCATCCACCTTTTCGAAAAAAGGAAATATTCGTGGATGCAAAAACCCGTGAGTGTCCGATAAAAGTCCGATTCGCTTCATAAAAATTTGGATACAAGTTATTACTGAAACCACAAATTAAGGTAATTTTGTGTTGAGTTGATTTTTCTATTGATGCAAATGATTGTGTTCCTTTTTGTGCTTTTGCGAATTAGCGGCAAAAAACATAGCCACAAAAACACTGAAACACAGAATTTCACTAATTCAGGTTTTTTAAAGATATTTAGTAAAAAGTTTAAAAAAGTACAGAAAATTATGAAGAGAGTAATAATAGTCAGACATGCCAAAGCCGTTCCTTATGGGTACGACGATGATTTTACGCGCGACCTCACCGATCGCGGAGTTAACGATGCTCACAAAATTGGAACTGAACTCAAAAAGATGGGAATAACACCTGACACAATGATTTCGAGCCCTGCAAACCGTGCCCTGCAAACCGCACTTGTTTTTGCTGAAAACCTTGGTTTCGACAAAAACAAAATTATTCAAATTGAAAATATGTATCACGGATTAACCACATCCGAATTTTTAGGATTAATAAAAGAACTGCCTGACAATTTTCAAACAGCTTTCTTTTTCGGCCATAACCCTGCATTTCAGTATTTTGTGAACAACCTGCTTGATCGTTTTTACGATGATATGCCAACTTGCTCAACTGTCGCCATCGATTTTAATGTTGATTCGTGGAAAAAAGTGGAAGCCCGCACAGGCAAGAAAGCCTTTCAATTGATTCCGGCAATGTTTAAGTAGCTGGTGAATTTTAAACACTGAATCGGCCCGTCCGTTCTGGCGGGTCTTAAATTAACGTCCATGAATCTATTCTACGTTCCCAATATTTCCGGCGCCGAAATCATTCTCGGCGAAACCGAATCAAAACATGCCATCCGTGTTCTTCGATTGCAAAATGGCAACCTGGTTCAGATTATTGATGGTACGGGCGGTTTTTATGAAGCTGAAATAACAGATGCAAATCAAAAAAAATGCAGGCTTTCGATTTTAAAATCTCAACCTGAATTTGGCAAAAAAGATTTTCACCTTCACATTGCCATTGCACCCACAAAAAACATCGACCGTTTTGAATGGTTTCTTGAAAAGGCCACCGAAATTGGAATTGATGAAATTACCCCTCTCCTCACCTCCCACTCCGAAAGAAAAACCATTAATCCCGATAGACTGGAGAAAATACTGGTTTCGGCAATAAAACAATCGTTAAAAGCATATCTTCCAAAATTGAACAATCTCACTAACTTTAAAGAACTGGTTACAAAAAATAAAACTGAAAATAAATTCATTGCATATTGCGACAATATTCAAAAAACCCATTTAAAGGACTTGGCAACCAAGGCAAAAGACACATTGATACTGATTGGCCCCGAAGGAGATTTTAGTCCCGAAGAAGTTAAACTCGCCATTGAAAATGGTTTTAAAGTTGTTTCGCTTGGAGAATCCCGTTTACGAGCCGAAACTGCCGGAATTGTTGCCTGCCATATTGTTAATTTAGCAAACGAATAATGGTTTATCACAACAAAACCTGTATTTTTCGGAAAATTTATAAAATGAGGATTCTGACTTTTTTGATTTTTATACTCTTTGCCGGTTACGGTTTTCCACAAAACCAGGGAGTAAAAATTGCATTGTTAAAATACAATGGCGGCGGCGACTGGTACTCCGACCCAACTGCGCTGCCCAACCTGATTAAATTCTGTAATGCCAACCTGAAAACCAATATCCATCCCGAACCATCGACCATTGAGTTGGGAACGGCTGAAATTTTCAATTTTCCTTTTGTGCATTTAACCGGTCATGGTAACATTATTTTTTCTGAAAACGAAGCCATCAATTTACGAACTTACCTTGAAGGGGGCGGTTTTCTTCATGTCGACGACAATTACGGTCTTGACGAATATTTCAGAAGGGAAATAAAAAAAGTGTTCCCTGATAAAGATTTAATTGAACTTC
>JBBIVS010000476.1:0-3325 GCA_037439605.1 Draconibacterium sp.
CAAAAGCCAGATTTATCGCAGTTGGACGCGAGGATTTCAGATAATCAGCCTTTTCGCTGATGTACGATTCAAAATCATCACCATCAAAATTTAAAATCGCCAGGTAAACTCCGTAAGCAGCAGTTACGCCAATTAGCGGGGCTCCGCGAACCACCATTTCACTGATGGCATAAAATGCATCATCAACCGTTTTCAGTTCAAATATTTCGAATTGAAACGGAAGTTTTCGCTGGTCAATTACCTGAACAATTTCAGGATTTCCCTCCTTTAACCAAATGGTTTGATATTGTTTACCCTGAATTTTCACCTTAGAGAAATTTAATTTTTATATTCGCAGGCTAAAATAACAAAATGCAAATTGACCTCACCAATATAAAAAACATCATTTTCGATTTGGGAAAAGTTTTGCTGAACCTCGATTTTAACGCTTCAATTGTGGCATTTCAGCAACTTGGATTAAAGAACGATGTTCTTGACAACAAACAGGTATATTCAGACCCTGTTTTTTATGAACTTGAAGTGGGAAAAGTAACTCCGGCAGAATTTTGTAACCGGGTTCGGGAAGTATTAAATAATCCCGATGCAACTGATTTACAGATTGAAGATGCTTGGTATTCGATGATTCTGGATATTCCGGCAAGCCGGGTAAAAGTGGTTCTGGAGTTAAGCAAAAATTACAATGTTTATCTTTTCAGCAATACCAATCAAATACATATCGAGCGCCTGCACCGTGCATTTAAGGCTGAACACGGCATCGACTTTCCATCGCTTTTTGTAAAAGATTTTTATTCGCACGAAATTCATGAGCGCAAACCCGATTTAAGTTCGTACAAAAAAGTGATTGAACTTTCGGGGATCAATCCCAAAGAATCAATTTTTATTGACGATTTGGAGAAGAATATTATCGGCGCACAACAATCGGGATTGAAAACTTTCTGGTTGAAAGATGGAATGGAATTGACGACTGTTTTTGATTTTGCAACTATTTCAGAATCCTGACTTTCTTCAATCTGATATCTTTCACAGGCCGCCAGTCATCATCTGTTTCAACTTTGGCAATTTCATCCACAACCTCCATCCCCGAAATTACTTCGCCAAAAATGGTATAACTTCCATCAAGGTGTGGCGCTCCTCCAATAGTTTTATAAGCTTCCCGCTGGGCAGCACTGAATTTGTAATTGTTTTCCTTTTCAAGTTCATTCAATTCTGTGTCAGAATATTTTCGCCCTGAAATAATATAAAACTGGGAGCCGTCGGAACGAAGCCGTTCGTTTCTGGTATCGGGTTTCCGGGGCGAACCAATCATTCCGCGCTTGTGAAATAATCCCGGAACAATGTGAGCGGGAATGGTGTAGCCAGGCCCTTTGAAACCAACCACATCGCCTTTTGATGCATAACGTGTATCAGCTGCACCGCTTTGAATGCCAAAATCCTTGATCACCCTGTGTATTAACAAACTATCGAAATAACGCTCTTTGGCGAGTTTTATAAAATTATCGCGGTACTCGCCGGTTTCGTTTAACAACCGGATTGTGATATCGCCGGCATCAGTTTCAAGTACCAATCCTTTAATATTCCGGTTTTCGGCAGCCACTTTTTCATTTGCCCCTAAGCGCAACGATTCAAGCGTTTCGGGTATTTTATTTCTCTTTTCGAGTAATTGCGAAATAAAATCAGATGGAACTGCAAAACTCTGCATCTCGTAACTTTCAACGGCCGAAAATGCAACTCCGATTACCTGTTTATTCGATACAAAAACGGGCATTCCGAAATTTGATTTTTGAACCCGGTTTGTGATGCGGTACAATTTAGTTCCTTTTACAGTTGCAAGGTTTAGCAGTTTTCCGGAGAAGAGTTGAATTATTTTGCCTGAAGCAGATGATATGTACATGGTTTTGGCTGAATTGGGGGCTATTCCCTGGAAAAGTTCAAGTGGTCTGCGTTTTATACTGTCGCAATACAAAATAACAAGGTCGTTAATCCTGTCAACTGCAACATATTTATTGGCAATATAATTAACATTCTCATTCAGTGGAGTAAAAACAATTTTAGTTGCCCGGCTAACCAGTGAATAATTGGTGACAATTAAGTTTTCAGCAACAAAAAAACCCTGTCCGGTTTCAAGAATCCTTTCACCATCGTAAGAACTGAATTTAATAACCGATGGTAAAATTTCTTCCCAACCTGCATTTGGGTTTTGTTCATCTGTTTTTTCAGCCACAACTGATTTTTGGGAATCTTTCTCAGCTTTCTCTTTTTTACCGCACGAAAAAAAGATTGACCCTATAATCAGTATTAAAATCAGATTCCTCATTTTATTCATAAAACCTTTACAGTAATTTTAACGTCGGTAAACGGCCTGTTATTTTTGTCGGTTTTAAGGGCTGCAATTTTGTCGATTACCTCAAAACCTGAAATACATTCGCCAAAAATGGTAAACTTTCCATCCAAATCGGGATAACCGCCAATGGTTGTATATGCTTCGCGCTGGGCTTGTGAAAATTTCAAGACCCCTGGCGCCAAACTGTATTCTGTTTCAATTTTGTCTTTTATCTGATCTGCCAACATGCGAAATTCATCCACCTTTTTTTCATCTTTAAGTTGTTTCAGTTCCTCCCTGACTTGAGGAGTCATTATGCTATTCACTATTTTATTTCGAATTGGCCTGTTCACAGCCAGTTCCATTGTGTCAAGTTCACCGCTGGTATGAACCCGCCCTTTAACAACATAAAACTGTGAAATATCCGACTGTTTAAAAGGATTGATTTCGTCGGGCTGACGAGGGGCACACAAAGCCCCTTTTTTATGAAAATATTGCGGAAGAATTTCGTCATCAACAGTTTTGTCCGGGTCGCCGTAACCAATTCGTTTACCGGGTGCAGCCCCCTTTGAACTTTTTGAACCTCCCTGAATCAGAAAATCCTGAATGACCCTGTAAAAAAGCGTTCCGTTGTAATATCCTTCTTTTGCCAGTTCAATAAATGCATCGCGGTGTTTTGGCGTGTCGTCGTACAACCTGAATTTTATTGAACCAAGATTGGTTGAAATTTCAACCACTTTTGTTTGCGACAAACCATCCAACGAAAGGATTACAAAAAAACCATATATTAAAAAATATCTCACCATTTTATTTTACCAGTTCAATCTTCATTTTTACATCCTGCAAAGGCCGGTTGGCCTGATTTGTTTGAACTGCAGCAATTTTATCAATCACATCAAAGCCTTCAATCACCTCTCCAAAAACAGTGTATTCACCATCGAGCGAAGGATAGCCACCCACTGTAGTGTAAGCTTGTCTCTGTTCGGGTTTAATAATATATTTTGG
>JBBIVS010000477.1:0-3279 GCA_037439605.1 Draconibacterium sp.
ATATCCCACCGATACGATTTGGGGCATTGGCTGCGATGCCACCAATGAAAAAGCGGTTGAAAAAATATATCGAATTAAAAAACGGGAAGACACCAAATGTATGTTGGTTTTAATGGAAAACCCGGCTTTGCTGGAACGCTATGTTATTGAAGTTCCTGAGATTGCATGGGATTTGGTTGAAATAACCACAACCCCGCTCACAGTAATTTATCCGGGCGCTAAAAATCTGGCCAAAAACCTGATTGCTGAAGATGGAAGCATTGGAATCAGGTTTACAAAAGAACACTTTTCATCGCAGCTTTTACAACGTTTTCGTCGGCCGCTGGTTTCCACTTCGGCAAATATCAGTGGTGAAAAATCTCCTTCCATTTTTAATGAAATTTCAGAAGAAATAAAAAAACAGGTTGACTTAATTGTGGAATACCGGCAAAACGACACCACGCCTGCACAGCCATCGAGCATCATAAAACTGGGCGTTGGCGGGCAGATTGAAATTATAAGAAATTAAATTATTGTAATTGCAGAAAACTGTTTTGGTGCTTTTTTGGGAAACTAAGTTCAGGTAAAAACTAAAACCTCGGCATCATTTCAATCAACTCTCCTTCGTGAGTATAATAATGCCCCATTAAATTTGCAGTTAAACACGAATGCACCGGAATGATTTCTACCAAATCGCCAATATTAAAATTTTTAAACTGGGTTTGGGCCACTTTTAAAATGCCGTGTTCCTGCGAGAGTTTCGAGAGATAGTTCATCTGGTCGAGCATGATCTTTTCACCGTCTTTAGTAATGATTAACCTGCCAAACATCTTTTTGCCATCAATATTTCTGATTTCATCTTTCGAAAAATGCACTGCTCCGCCATGAATCACAATTTCGTTCCGCGACAGATGTTTTGCAACAACCGGGCAAACCATTTTTACCGCAATATCGTCGAAAGAGCAAACACCCAGGTTTTGCTGCATTAAATCGTAAAACACAAAATTGCCGGGGCGTAATTCGTCAACACCACTGAAATTGGTGCAAAGTGTAGCTGATGGTGTGTCACCAATGCTTATTTCAGTGGCGGGAAACTGACTAATGTATTTCTGTTTCAAGGATTTCAGTTTTAACAGTGCATCAAAATGAAGGTTAAAAATCTCATCGGCTGATTGGGCAATGTATGTATGACCAGCGTGCGTGAGAAAACCTTTAAAGGTTAACTTTCTCCCTTCGGTTAATTTTTGTACTACCATTTCAACCTGTTCAACATCATACGGATCAATCCCGGTACGGTAATTTCCGGTATCAATCTTTACCCAAACATCAACCGGAAACAAAACTTGTTTGGCCAGAAATCCCGCTGCTTCGGTGTTTTCAACCAGTACGCCGAGTTTAATTTGCCCAGCCAGCCGGTTAATGTTTTCAATTTCGAGTATGTTTACAGGAAAAGCGATGGTGATATCTTTCCACCCGTTGGCAACAAAATATTCAGCCATTTGAACCGATGAAACCGTAATTGCCTTCACACCAAATTGCCTGAACCATTCGCCAATTTTAGCCGATTGGTGGGTTTTAAAATGAGGCCTGAAACGCAGGTTGTGTTCGTCGGCTTTTTTTGACATCCTTTCAATATTCCGCAAACAAATTTCCTTGTTAACCAAAAGTGTAGGACGAATTATTTTAACCATTTCAACATAATTTAAAGTTGGTTTTTTATTTGTTTTGAAAGCGTATTTCGCTTTTCCATCAGTTTTTCTGAAATTCCTGTTTTATATAAATGAGGGCTGATAAAACGTTTGTGCTCATCGGGCAACAGTTCTGCCCTTATCTCAAGAAATTTATAAATTTCCATTGGAAACTGTTTGTTCACACGAATTTCACCACATTTTACTGCTTCTGATAAAAGTCGTTCATAGGGCAGTCCTTTCACTTTTGTGTTTAAATCGGGATATACAGGATGATAAATTACATCGATTTCTTCCGGCTTTTCGGCATCAAGAGCTATTGCATCGCGGTAAAATTTACCTTGCGCATCCAAAAACCGGTATAACTGTTTTTTCGAAGGGAGTGTATTTTTTTCAATATTTTCCGAAAACTTCATTTTAGGCAAGCCATCAATTTCAGCCAGTTTATAAACACCATCGAGTGCTGCATCATCTTTGCCGGTAACCATTTCGGTTCCAATGCCAAAAGCATCGATTGCGGCATTCTGGTCTTTTAAAAGAGTTTTAATAACATGTTCGTTCAATTGATTCGAGGCAATAATTTTTACATAGTTAAGCCCGGCGTCATCCAGTTGTTTCCGGGCCTTTTTGCTCAGGTAGGCCAAATCGCCGCTGTCCAAACGGATTGCTTTTAGCCGTAGTCCATTTTGTTCCATTTCCTTTGCAATAATAATGGCGTTGGGTACGCCCGATTTTAAGGTGTCATAGGAATCGACAAGAAATGTTGAATTTTCGGGGTGAACCTGCGCATAAGCCCTGAAAGCCTCAAGTTCAGTATCAAAACTTTGTATCCAACTGTGTGCCTGGGTGCCTGAAACGGGGATTCCGAATAATTTTCCGGCCAAAACATTTGATGTTGATGATGCCCCGCCGATACAGGCTGCCCTGCTCGCGTGCATTGCACCCAATCCCTGTGCGCGGCGCAATCCAAATTCGGCAAAAACCTGTTTGCCGGTTACCAGTTTTATCCTGAAAGCCTTGGTGGCAATCAGCGATTCGAAATTGATTATGTTCAACAAAATACTTTCAATTAACTGGCATTCGATAATATTCCCGTCAACCCTTAAAACCGGTTCGTTTGGGAAAACAATTTCGCCTTCCTTAACGCTGAGAATATTTCCGGAAAACCTGAAATCTTTCAGATAATCCAAAAATTCAGGTTTAAAACCCTGTTCTTTTAAATATTGAATATCGGATGTGCTGTATGTAAAATCGGTTAGGAGATCAAGAAAATCATCGAGCCCTGCAAAAACTGTAAACCCCCCATTAAAAGGGTTAGTCCTGAAAAAATAGTTAAATACGGCTTGCTGTTCTTTTTTGCCAGAGAAATAGTACCCCTCAGCCATTGCCAACTCATAAAAATCGGTGTAAAGTCCTAATTTTTCATTAAGTAAATTCATTTGCTGAGCAAGTTTTGTACAGTGTTTAAAGTTAACGAAGAATTGGATATAAAAAATATCTTATTGATTTTTTGAAATAAAAAAAGCCGGATTAACTTTATAAACCGGCTTTGCTATTGTTGATTTTTTTTTTAATTTACCGCATCGTCCTCTAAAACATTGATATTCGGGTC
>JBBIVS010000478.1:0-3275 GCA_037439605.1 Draconibacterium sp.
CGAAGAGGCCATTTATTTGCAAATTTGGGCATTGCAGAAAACCAACAATATCAACCTGGCAAAATTCAATTTCAGTTCGTTTACAAAAAAATATGAAAGTAGTTTTGGGGAACCTTACCCGATGAACTTTTCACAGTTCAACCAGCACTTCGAAAAAGGTTTTTTTTAAAGTAATTCGTTAACGTTTTTCTGCAAAAAATCGCGGGTATAATAATCATCATCAACAATTTCGCCATTCCATACCACAATATCGAGGTCGATGTTTCGCGGGCCAAATTTTGGCGCTGTGCGGTCGCGGCCCATCCGGTCTTCAATTGCCTTTAATAAAACGGTTAAATCTTCCTTGTTCAGACTGGTTTTTATTTTAACCGCCCCGTTTGTAAACTCCGATTGATTTTCAATCCCGATTGGTTTGGTTTTAATGAATGAAGAAACCTTTAAAATATCAACCTTTTCAGCTAATATTTGAAGCATTTCTTGTATGTTTTTTTCTGCATCGATATTGGAACCGATGCCGATAATTACAGTATTTAATTCGGAATCCGTCATAGTATGACTTAAAGTCATACTATGACTATTTTCAACTTTATCTTTATGAACAAAAACCACAATATGAAAGAGGTTAGGCATTAAGCACCACGAAATAACAGAACCAAAAGGACTAAAATGTTTTTTCATTTTTCTCAGAAAGAACAAATAATTTTCCCGGTTGAAAAAAACCTTTTGAGAGTTGTTCCCTCTGTTATAAATATGATAGAAGTGACCTGTTTTGAAATCCATGTTCTGAAATTTAAAAAATCACCCTTTAAAGGAAAGTTGTTCTCTTAAGTCATCACCCGAACTTAAGTCGGGCGATGACCAGCTTCCATTTCCATTGAAACCGATTCGGCAAAACGCAAGGCATGTGGTTTGTCCACTTCCACCCTTGCCCATTTCACTTTTTCGTCGGCCATTATTAAATCGAGGATTTTTTGCGTTAAAACTTCTAACAGTTTAAATTGTCCGTCCTGAACCAGTGCAATTATTTTTTTTGTGATCTTTTTATAATCGAAAATGTCAATGGGTTCATCGGCTTCCAAGGCTTTGGCCGGAATGTCGGTTTCAATTTCAAGGTTAATAATAACATCCTGTTTGTTAACCAATTCTTCGGGATTAAAACCGATATAAGTTCTAATTAGCAGGTTTTTTACACGTATCTTTGCCATTACTTTATGCGTTTTTACCCAGGTTTTCGCCGCCATCGGCAAATAACAACTGGCCGGTTAAATGATTGTTTTCAAGAATATAATCCACACTTTTTATGATTGGCTCAAGTCCGCCCGGTTTTTTCATCGGAATGTTTTGAGCCAGGTTTAAAAGGTAAGTTTCGTCTTTATCTTCGGGAGCTAACGTAACTCCGGGAGCAATTGCATTCACCCTGATATCGGGCGCAAGCTCAAGCGCTGCCATTTTTGTTAAATCCCAAAGTCCCTTTTTGGAAAGTGAATATGCTGCGAAATTCGACTTATTTGAAGTTACCCGCGTATCGACAAAATTAATGATGTTGCCTGTTTTACATTGATTTGCAAAATCACGAATCAAAAAAAACGGGGCTTTCAAATTCACGTTTATTTGTTCGTTAAACAATTCAGGTTGAGTTAATTTCAGATAGCCGGGATCGAAAACTGAGGCATTGTTTACCAGAAGATGAATTTCCCCAAATTCCTCCAACACCTTTGGAATCAATTTAATAACTTCATCAATATTTGAAAGATTAGTTTGAAATAATTGAAATTTTTGTTGCGGATATTTTACAGTTAATTCATGAACCAGAACTTCCGCGGGCTTTTCAGAAGAGTTAAAATGAATGGCAATGTTCCATCCTTTTTCAGCAAGATGCTCTGCAATTGCCTTACCTACTCTTTTTGAAGCTCCGGTTATTAATGCAGTTTGTTTCATTTATTGAAGGAGTTGAGCTTGCTCAAATATTTCCCGATAATATCAAATTCAATATTTACTACCGAACCTACTTTAAATGTATGAAAGTTAGTTACTTCGTACGTAAAAGGAATAATTGCCACCTGAAAGGAATTGTCTTTTGAGTTTACCACAGTCAGGCTCACACCGTTCACACAAACCGAACCTTTTTCAACAGTCATGTAACCCTGTTTTGCTTTTTGCAAATCGAAGGCATATTCAAAAGTGCAGTACCAGCTTCCGTCAGCTTCTTCCACTTTTGTGCAAACGGCAGTCTGGTCAACGTGCCCCTGAACGATGTGCCCGTCCAACCGGCCATTTATCATCATACTTCGTTCGAGGTTTACTTTTGATCCAACTTCAAGTAAACCCAGATTCGATTTTAAAAGTGTTTCTTTAATCGCGGTTACTTTATATGTTTTTGCCTCTTTATCAACGTTAACCACGGTTAAGCAAACGCCGTTGTGCGAGAGGCTTTGATCCACTTTTAGTTCATTGGCAAACGCACAGGTTAAGGTAAAATGCACATTCTCCTTGTCTTTTTCAATGGCAGTAACGGTGCCAAATCCTTCTACAATTCCTGAAAACATATTAGTTTGAGTTAAAAGTTTCGAGTTTACAGTTTAAAAAACAATTTCACAATTAATCAGTTTTGCAATGACCAGTGACCAATGACCAGTGACAAGTTTCTATTTTATTTTCCACTCCACACCGTCTTTGGTATCTTTCATTTCAATCCCAATCGCATTCAGTTCATTGCGTATTTTGTCAGAAGTCGCCCAGTCCTTATTTGCCTTTGCCTCAATTCTTAATCTGATAAGCAATTCAACTGCCCCTTTTAGTATTTCATTTTGATTTGAACCGGCAGAATCATCTGATTTTAAACCAAAAATATCAAATACCACCGAATGATAAAATGATTTCAGTTCTGCCAAATCTTCTACTGAGATTTTTTCATTCCCGGCTTTCAAGGAGTTGATTATTCTGACTCCATCAAACAAATGGGCAATGGCAATCGGGCTGTTTAAATCGTCATTCAAAGCTGCGAAACACTTTTCTTTTAATGAAGAAATATCGATCGTTGATTTCTCGGAAACGATAAGTGCATCCAGAGTTTTTACAGCATTCAGCAAACGTTCCAGTCCTTTTTCTGCTGCCTGCAGCGCTTCGTTTGAAAAGTCGATGGTGCTGCGATAATGTGCCTGCAAAATAAAAAACCTGATGGTCATTGGCGAGTAGGCCTGTTTCAGCAATTTATGTTTGCCTGAAAATAACTGCTGCAATGTTATAAAATTACCTAACGAACGCGCCATTTTTTG
>JBBIVS010000479.1:0-3269 GCA_037439605.1 Draconibacterium sp.
CAACCCGAAAAGAAAAAGACCGCCAGAAAAGAGTAGTTTACGCGTTTCAAACTGCCGAATGTTACCGATACATCGGCGATTACGAAAGGGCTGAATTATATTATAAAAATGCCCTCCGCCGCGGATATTCCGATAACATTGCACTTCTGCACCATGCTGACATGCTTCGCGCCACACAGCAATATGAGGCATCCATTGAAACTTACCGCGCATATCTCGACTCGGTGCCGGGCAGTGAGCGGGCACTGATCGGACTTGAATCGATTCGAAAAACACAGGAATGGGTTGCAAATCCAACACGCCATATTATTAATCCGGTAAAGGAACTCAACTCGCGTGAAAGCGATTACTCTCCGGTTTTTGTTGCCGGCCGCGATAATGAAATCATTTTCACATCATCACGCAAAGGTGTCACCGGGAAACGTTCCAGTTCGATTACCGGACAAGGTTACACCGATTTGTTCAGAAGCACATTTGGCGTACAAAAGCAAAAATGGGAAGTTCCCAAGTTACTCGATGAGAATTTGATCGTAAATACTGAGGACGAAGAAGGCGCTGCCACACTTTCGTCAACCGGCGAACAAATGATATTCACACGTTGCCGCTACGATAAAAACCAGCCGCTGGGCGCCGAATTGTATTCAACTTCACAATCACGGGGTTCATTTTCAGAGCCAATTAGGGTAAATGTGGCTGGCGACAGCATTGTAGCCGCCCATCCCGCATTCAGTGCCGACGAATCGCTTTTGTATTTCGTCTCCGACATGGAGGGTGGCCTTGGTGGAAAAGACATCTGGGTAGCAGAAAAATCGGGGGGAAGTTTTACTAAACCTGTTAATCTGGGCGAACCAATAAATACACCTGGGGATGAAATGTTTCCTTATGTAAGGGATAATGGTGAACTTTATTTTGCATCGAACTATCACCCGGGAATGGGAGGATTTGATCTTTTTGTCGCTGTAAAAAATGAGGAGGGAAACTGGAAAGTTGAAAATATGGGTTCGCCCATCAACTCGCCTGCCGACGATTTTGGGATTGCCTTTGTAAAGGGCGAAAACAAAGGTATGTTTACCAGCAACCGCAAAGGTTCGCGGGGCGACGATATTTATTCGTTCCTGGTTCCGCCAAAAATTTACCAGGTTGAAGGCGAAGTGTTCGATAAGGAAAATAACAACCGGATTGACGGGGCAACTGTAAGGATTATCGGGACTGACGGCACCAACATGAAAATGCGTACACAAAACGGTAAGTTTAAAATGAAACTGAAACCTGAAACCGAATATGTTTTTGCCGCTTTTAAAGACGGATATTTGCGCGATAAAGCAACGGCAAGCACAGTAGGTTTGGATGACAGCAGGGATTTCACGCTTCAGTTGTATTTAACCCCAACCGGTTCGCCAATTAAAGTTGACAATATAAATTATGAATTTGCAAGTTTCGAGTTATTGCCCGAATCAAAAGTTGCTCTCGACACTGTTTATAAAATATTGATTTTTAACCCGACAATTACCATCGAGTTAATGGCACATACCGATTATGTGGGTAGCAACGCAGCAAATTTCGAACTTTCGCAGAAAAGGGCCCAAAGCGTTGTTGATTATTTAATTGAAAAGGGAATCAGCCCACAACGGCTTGTGGCAAAAGGATACGGTGAAACCTGGCCAAAGGAAGTTACCCGCGATTTGGCAAAACAATATGATTTCCTGAAAAGAAACGATGTTCTGACCGAAGAATTCATAAAAAAGCTGACGCCTGAACAACAGCAAATTGCAAATGCCATTAACCGCCGCACCGAATTCAGGGTACTTTCAACCGATTTTATCGAGAAGTTTGATGCTGAGCCGGAGAAATAAAACCTTATTTTAGGGTTCCTTGCTCAGCTTGTTTAATCATGGTTTCATTTGCAGTAATAAAAATTTCAACCCTGCGATTCTGGCTGCGACCTTCGGCAGTTGAATTATCGGCAACAGGTTGGTCGAAAGCCATTCCCGTTGCTTTTAACCGGTTTTCAGGAACACCGTTTTGAGTTAAGAATTTCACCACCGACAGAGCGCGTTCGAGCGACAAACGTTCATTTAACTGGCGGGAACCAGTATTATCGGTATGACCATAAACTGCCACATCGGTTTCGGGTGTGTTTTTAAGCGAATTGGCAAAATTTGTCAGTGCATTTCTCGATTGGGTGTTGAGTTCTGATTTACCGGTTTCAAATAAAATCCCGCTATCGAAAGTTACTTTAATAGCTTGCAGGTTATTTACATCGGTTACACTTTCAACTTTAGCCCCTTCAATTTTTTCAAGTTCCGCCTGTTGTTTATCCATCTTCTTTCCAATAAGGGTACCTGCTGTTGCGCCCACTGCTGTTCCAACAGCTGCTCCTATGGCTGCACCTTTACCGCCACCTGCAATAGCGCCAATACCAGCACCAACGGCTGCACCGGAAGCACCGCCAATAAGACCACCCTTGGTGGTATTCTTCATTCCTGCACATCCACTGAAAAAAACAGATACACCAAGTATCACAATTAAAAAAATGTTATTCGTTTTCATGTCAACAAATTTTAAGTTTTTAAATTCTTTTATTTAACCTATAAGTTACCAAAATACAAAAAAAAGTTAACAAACGAATTAAGAAAAAAATCAATTTAAATTGTATGGTTAACTAAAAAAGTGATATCGCAGTGTGGCACATGACAGATTGATTAAATTGTTATACAACATCTGTAATTTACATTTAAATAACACTGGTTTGGAATTAAACATTTAAAAAGTTTATTATTTTAGCCGCCTGTCGAAAAACGACACGACTTAAATCTAATTTACACAAAAAACCATTGACAACATGGAAAATAAGCTTCAGGAGCTAACACAAAAGCTCTATACGACAGGAGTAGAAAAAGCAAAAAACGAGGCTGAAACAATTATTGCCGAAGCTCAAAAAAAAGCAGACGAGGTTATTAAGAATGCCCATGCTGAAGCTGAAACAATTATTGGTATTGCTAAAAAAGATAGCGCCGAATTAAAAAAGAAAACCGAGTCGGAGCTGAAACTTACATCAAAACAGGTTATTGCAACTGTAAAAAACCAGGTTACCAACCTTGTTGTGCAGGATCTGTTGTCAAAAGATCTCGAAAAAAACCTGTCCGATAACGATTTTATCAAAACCATTATCGAACTTATTGTAAAAAAATGGCAGCCCGATGATGCACAAAGCACCGACCTGCAAATTATTCTTCCACAGGAAAAAAAGGACAGTTTCAACAAATACA
>JBBIVS010000480.1:0-3264 GCA_037439605.1 Draconibacterium sp.
CACTCACCATCAACAACCCAAAAACCGGAGATGAACTGAGCAAACCAGGAGTTTATATTGACGGTAATATTCACGGAAACGAAATTCAGGCCGGCGAAGTTTGTCTGTACTACGCAAACATGCTGCTTACAAAATACGGCGAGAACGATAAAATTACCAAACAGGTTGACCGCAATGCACATTACATTATTCCCGTGGTTAATGTTGACGGCCGCTGGCATTTTTTCGAAAAGGCGCACACGCCAAGTTCGGGCCGGAGCATACGTGTTCCACGAGACGAAGACAAAGACGGGCTTTTTGACGAGGATGCCCCTGATGACCTCGACAATGACGGCAACATTACTCAAATGCGCATTAAAGACCCTAACGGCGAATACAAAGCAGATCAGAAAGATCCAAGAATCCTGGTTAGGAAAGAACCCGGGGAAAAAGGCGAATATACACTGCTTGGTTCTGAGGGAATTGACAACGACGGCGACGGAAGGCTGAACGAAGACGCCGAAGGTTACCTCGACCCAAACCGGAACTGGGGGAACAGTTGGATGCCAAACTATGTGCAAAACGGCGCAGGCAATTTTCCTTTTGAAGGTGTTGGATTAAAATCCGTTAACGAATTTATTCAGAAAAAAAAGAATATCATCGTTTCTTTTTCATTTCACAACAACGGAGGAATGTGGTTGCGGGTGCCTTCTGAAAAATCAATTCGCATCGATCCGTCAGACATTGCAGCTTACGATGTTATTGGCAAAAATGCCATTAAAATTACGCCCGGATACGTTTACATGCCCTCGTACGATCTATATCCAACTTACGGCGACACTGATTCACAGTTCTTTTTCAATTATGGCATTTTCTCGTTTGTAGGCGAATTGTTCCAGCGCGAATCGGAAACCTTCCGCGAAAAAACCGATAAGCCTGCGCAACAAACAGCCGAGCAGGCTGCCGGAACGCGCAGGGACGCTGACCCCGAACAAACCCGCGAGCAATTGAAATTCAGCGATTATGTGGCGCAGGGCGAAATGTTTGTTGACTGGAAACCCTTTAACCACCCAATTTATGGCGAAGTTGAAATTGGGGGCTGGGTAAAAATGAGTTCGCGATTGCCGCAGACTTTTATGCTTCACGAAATGGCACACCGTAACGCTGCAGTAGTTTTTATGGCCGCTGAAAATACGCCCGATATTTCAATGGAAGTGTTTGAAGTAAAAGAAATCGGAAAAAACCTCAACCAGGTGCGGATAAGACTGAAAAACAAAAACGGCCTGCCTTCGATGACTGCCGACGCATTCAGCACGAAACTTTATACGCCAGATATGCTGAAGGTTTCGGGTGCAAAAGTAATTGCAGGTGGTAAAATCCAGGATTTCAGGCTGAACAAGGTAACCTACAAGGAAACAAAACCTGAAATCCAATTCCTTTCGGTACCCGGTCACGGAACAGTTGAATACCAGTTTTTGGTTGAAGGGAAAGGCGATATTACAATAGAGTACGAGTCGCAAAAGGCAAATAATGTAAAAACGACGGTTAAGCTGTAAATTATCCAGTTTGTTTTACATTCAATCTGTATTAGCGAAAATCGAAAATGAAGCCAGTTCAAAAATTATTCTGCCTTTTAAACATTCTTTTTTCGTTTTCTTCATGTGAAAAGCAAGAAACGTTTAAACTGTGGTACGACAAACCCGCCGAAAAATGGACTGAAGCGCTTCCAATTGGAAATGGCCGTCAGGGAGCCATGATTTTTGGCAACCCCCTGAACGAGCATTTTCAACTCAACGAAAACACGCTGTATTCAGGCGAACCTTCGTCAACTTTTAAAGGTGTAAATATTCAGAACGATTTGCCTTTTGTAATTAAAATGCTGGAGGAAGGTAAATATGTTGAAGCCGACAAATATGTCACCGAAAAATGGCTGGGACGGCTTCATCAGTGCTACCAGCCATTCAGCAACTTACATCTTAAATTTGAAGGCGATACAAACCAAATTGCCAATTTTCACCGCGAACTTGATATTTCAAATTCCATTGCAAAAGTCAGTTACAATTTGAATGGTGTAAATTTCACCCGCGAAATTTTTGCAAGTTTCCCCGACCAGTTAATAGCAATCCGCGTTTCTGCCAATAAAAAATCATCGGTTTCGTTTAAAATGAATTTCAGTTCAGTGCATCCAAACTGCAGTTCTGAAACTCCATCAAACAACCTGCTGGTTTTTAAAGGCCAGGCGCCCGGATTTGTTCTGCGGCGAACACTCGAATTTGTTGAAAGCAAGAACGATCAGCACAAATACCCCGAAATTTACAATACCGACGGCTCGAGGAAACCGTTTGCAAAACAGGTTTTGTATGGCGATGAAGTGGATGGAAAGGGTATGTTTTTTGAAGCTCAGTCCGAGGTAATGAATTCGGGTGGTGAAGTTTCAAAAACCGAAAACGGCTTGCAAGTTTCAAATGCCGATGAAGTTGTGCTTTTAATTTCGATGGCCACCAGTTTTAACGGTTTCGATAAAAGTCCCAGCCGGGAAGGGAAAAACCCAACTGAAATTAACCGGAAAATACTTGAAAAGGTAAAAGGCAAATCGTTTGAAGAACTGAAAAAAACTCACTTTGCCGATTACAAAAACCTTTTCGACAGGGTGAAATTCGAATTGAAAAGTGATGATTACAGTAAATTATCTACTCCTGAAAGGTTAAAAAATTATATTGCCAACAACGATTACCATCTGAATACACTTTTGTTTCAATACGGAAGATACCTGATGATTTCGGGTTCGCGGCCCGGCGGACAACCCCTCAATTTGCAGGGAATATGGAATGCCCTGGTTATTCCGCCCTGGAACAGCGGTTACACCATCAACATCAACACCGAAATGAATTACTGGCCAGCCGAGGTTACCAACCTTTCCGAATGCCACGAACCACTTTTCAGATTAATAAAAGAGTGTGCAGTAAATGGCGCTGAAACTGCTCAAAAAATGTACGGTAACCGTGGTTGGGTTGCGCATCACAACGTTGATATCTGGCGGCAAACTTACCCTGTTGATAACCAGGCGCGCTTTTCGTTCTGGCCCATGGCACAGGGCTGGCTTACCAGTCACCTTTGGGAAAGGTACCTGTTTACCGAAGATGAGGAGTTTTTGAAAAACGAACTTTACCCGGTTTTAAAAGGTGCTGCCGAATTTTATGCCGACTGGCTAATTGAAAACAAAGAAGGCTTTTTGCTGACTCCGGTCAGTACCACTCCTGAAAATGCTTTTTACACAGCCGATAA
>JBBIVS010000481.1:0-3261 GCA_037439605.1 Draconibacterium sp.
AGTTTGCGGTATTCTTCGTTTTGATAAGTCCTGTAATCGTGCCCGGGCTGCAGGTAAATTATTGTCGAATTGTTGTATTTATTTTCCCAGGCAACAATCTCCATACTTTTCGGATGTCGGGTTTTCAGCAGCGGAAATACGTCTTCCGAGATGCGAACGTTTCCGTAAACCTCGTCAAAAAACCGGGGTTCTTTTAAACCCACGGTTACCGGGGTGTTATTTTCAACTTTGGTGTAAACCCACACATCATGTTCATAATTCGATTGCTCTTCGGCAGGCACTCCCCTTCCCTTTTCAACGTACTTGCCACCTAAAATCTTCTCGAACTCAGGCCAGTCCTGGTAAGAGGCAATAGAATGGTGGAGAAACAAAAACGGCTTACCTTGCTGTGTTAATTTTAAATACGCGCTTTTTTCGGCTTCAGAAATGCCTTTCCACATGTCGTAAAATACAAGCACATCAAAATCCTCAGCCAAATCCTTAACAAGTTTCTGATTTGCCTTTGGTTGCTGAAAATGTTGGTATTCTATCCCCGGAAGTGCATCGAACATTTCGAAAAACTGTAGTGTGTCATAAGAGTGGCCTCCGGTAACTACCATTATTTTAATGGGTTGAGCATGTAAAATTATAACTGAAATGAGGAAAATGAACAGTAATTTAATTTGTTTCATCGGTTTAGCATTTAATATTTCAGTATTTAAAGTTTTAAAAATAGCAATTTCATTGAAAAACCATTCGCTTTTTTATAAAACCACGGTTAAAATAATGAAATGTGAATTCATACCCAAAATTGAACTAAACATTTCAAAGCTTCGATGGTTATTTATTTTGTTATTTTTGAGGCTGATTATAATTGCTTAAAATCTTACTTTTACTAAAAATCATTCAAATCAAATATTGCAATGAAAAATATTTCAAAATACAGAATAATACTGTTTTTTCTTTTTATCGCTTTTTTTACGGGTTGCGATGTAACTGATAATAATGTACCCGAAGACAATTATATAGTTGAATTTGTTAAACACAAAAGTTATACGGTTGAAGATATTAAAGCCCGTTTGAATTTATATGCAAATATCTATCCTGAATTAAAGGTGATTACTGACAACCTGAAACATGGCGTACAAGTGTATAAAATTACCTATAAGACAAAATTTAAGGGCAAGGAAGTAATTGCATCGGGACTGGTTTCGGTGCCGCTAACTTCAGGCTCGTACCCGATACTCAGTTATCAGAATGGCACCAACACGTTGCACAGCAATGCCCCTTCGGTTAATCCAGATTACTATTTATACCAATTACTCGAATTTGTAGCTTCCACAGGGTTTATTGTTTCCGTGCCCGATTACCTGGGTTTCGGGTCTTCATCAAATATGTTCCACCCTTATTACGATAAAAAATCGACTAATGAATCGACCACCGATATGCTGCTGGCGGTTAAGGAACTGGCAAACAACTATCTGGAGGTTATGCCCAAAAGCGATTTATTTGTAATGGGATATTCGCAGGGTGGCTGGGCAACCATGCAGTTGCAAAAATACATCGAAGAAAATTATTCATCTGAATTTAAACTAAGGGCAAGCGCCTGTGGAGCAGGCGGCTATGATGTCCGATATATCAACGATTATATACTGGCGCAAACCGAATACCCGATGCCTTATTATATTGGGTACATGATTAACAGCTATTTTAATTTGGGCGATGTCACCAACCCGACAACTGATATTTTTAAATCGCCGTACAGCGAACGGATTTTAACGCTTTACAACGGAACTAAATCGGGCGAGGAGATAAATGACCAGCTCACCACAAAAATTGCCGATTTGTTCACCACCGAATACAGGACCACTGTGAACACCAATACCAAATATTTGTCGGTTATCAACAGTCTGACTAAAAACAGTATTTCGGCCTGGAAAACCAATGTGCCCACAATGATTTTGCATGGCACCGCAGATACCTACGTGCCTTACCAGGGTTCCGTGAACATTTACAACGATTTTCTGGCAAAGGGAGTTCCAACGAGTTCAATAACTTTGGTGCCCATTACAGGTGCCGGCCATAATTCGGCCATTGTTTCATCCGGGGTCGCGTCAATAAGCTGGTTTATTGAATTAAACAAAAAGAACTGATTTGACTTAACCCGTTTTTTTTCTATTTTAGCCACCCAAAATTAAAAACCGGTAGCCATGAAACTATTTTTTACAGTCATTCTGTTTTTTCTTGCCTTAAACTTATTTTCCCAAAACCGCGAACATGCCTTTGAGGTAAACAAGCTTCTGGGGCGCGGAATCAATTACGGGAACATGTTTGAAGCGCCGTCGGAAACAGAATGGGGAAACCCGTGGAAACCGCAGTATGCCAAAATGATTGCTGATTTGGGTTTCAGTCATGTTCGCATTCCTATCCGCTGGGAGCCGGCAGCCAGAAGTTCGGCAACAGCACCTTACACAATCAGTACAACTTTCCTCAACCGCATAAAACAAGTGGTTGATTCGGCGCTGAACAATAATCTCCACGCCATAATCAATATGCACCACCACGACGCGTTGTTTGCCAATCCCGACGCTCAGAAAGAACGATTTCTGGCACAGTGGCGGCAAATTTCAGCCTTCTTTAAAAACTACCCTGATAGTTTGCTGTTCGAAATACTGAACGAACCCAATGGAAACATCACCCCTGCCAAATGGAACGTATTTTTAGCCGATGCACTTACTGAAATCAGGAAAGACAACACTGACAGAATTGTGGTTATCGGCACACCTGAATGGGGAGGACTTGGCGGTTTGCCATATTTGCGGTTACCCGAAGATGAAAACATCATTTTAACCGTTCATTATTACAATCCGTTCCAGTTTACCCACCAGGGAGCAAGTTGGGTAGGTACCGATGCAAATGTATGGCTCGGAACCAAATGGAACGACTCGGAAACTGAGCGTGAAATTGTTCAAAACGAATTTGCACCCCTCGTAAATTTCGGTAAAACGAAAAAGGTACCTGTTCACATTGGCGAATTTGGCGCGTATAGCACTGCCGATGAAACCTCGCGCAAAAAATGGACAACCTACATGTCGCGGTATTTCGATTCGCTGGGATGGAGCTGGGCATACTGGGAATTCAGCGCCGGTTTTGGTATTTATAACCCGTCCAAAAATACATGGAACCAGTATCTGGTGGATGCGTTGCTGCACAACGAATTGCCCGAGCCGGCCCGGTATGTTGGCATGCCGGTTTACACTTCCAATTTTCAGAGTTCAACTG
>JBBIVS010000482.1:0-3252 GCA_037439605.1 Draconibacterium sp.
GTTAAAATTTCAACGCCATCAACCACTAATTTTGCGGCCAAAGCATCAAGCAATCCTTTGATTTCGTTACGCGGATTAACCCACAAATTAGGTGTTGTCGATGTAACAGGAGTCTGATGACAACCTGATGCATTACATGTTGTTAAATTTCCTTTTGCAGTAAATGTGTGCCCACCTGCCCTGCCAACAACTGTGCCCATATGGCAATCCTTACATGAAGCCACATTAGGGTGAGCTGAACTTGTATAAGGTAATGAACCTGCAAATTCAACACCGCCAACTCCTGCATAAATAGCACCTACTGAACCGTAGTGAATATGCATACGGTAACTTGGCCTTATAATGTTTGAGGTTGATGTATTGTTATTGGCATCGTATGCAATTCCTTTAGGATTGGCAGCTACCGCAGCATAATCCTGAAAATTACCAGTTTGAAGGTTTGTTTGCGGACGCGGTTGATGACATCTGATGCAAAGGTTGCTTGAACCGCCATCGGCAGCTATGTTAACTGTTTTGGTTCCACCCCACATCGTTAACGGAACAGCGGAAGTTGTTGTTAATGCTGGCAGGTCAGCCGAAGTGTAGGTGGCGTGGATTGAAGAATGGCAAGTGCTGCACACGATATCGCCAAAAGCAGTGCTTGATGTGGTAATGTAGTTGTTAACATACCTGTTCGTCGATGTGTTTAATGTAAAAGTTGCCGGCGTATTGTTTTTAATTACATGCTTAAATCCTTCGGAAGCATGACACGGGGCACATGTTGTATTTCCGGCTTGATCAAATGCTGTTTCCCCGTGTTTGTGTTTCGATAACTCATACTGAGTTGTCACAATTTCAACACTTTTTGGATTATGGCACATGATACAGGTTTCGTTGGCATCTTTACCATCTTTACCATTAACGCCATCTTTTCCGGCAGCTCCCTCCGGCCCTATTGGACCTTCTTTTACACATGATGTAGCAATAAATGCACAAATAAATCCGAACAAAATGAGTTTTAAAAACGAGTTGTATTTCATAACTTAAAGTTTAAATTAATTGTTCTTTAATAATTATTTTAATTTGAGGCTAAATTAGAAACTTAACAGAAGAACAATATGCCTTTGTGGGTGATATATCGGAGTAACATAAATGAGATTTAGCAATACATGTATTGACAAATCTCAATCAGCCATTTTTGCTGATATGAATTAATGAATTTTCGTCTAAAATTTCAATTTCACTTGCCTGAGTTTTAATCAGGTTCGATTCTTTAAACTGTTGTAAAATCCTTACAAGGCTTTCTTTTGTCATGTTCGACATTTCTGCCAGTTCCTGGCGCGAAAGGTCTACTGTGAACTTTGAATTTTTATAAATCTCGTTTTTCAAATAGAGTAATGTTTCGGCAACCCGGCCAGGCATGTATTTCTGGGTCAGACTTACCATTTTCGACAGCAAGTAGTTGTTTTGTTTTGTGTGGTTACGGAGTAACTCAACTGCGAATTTATTGTTTTCGGCAAAAAGGTTGGTAAGTTTGCTTGCATCAATCAAACAACAGGTGACAGGTGTTATTGCTGAAATTGTAAAATGCTGCACATTTCCGTTGAAAAGTCCGCCTCCACTAATGAAATCGCCCCTTCCAATAATTTTCACGATCAGGTTTTTCCCTTTATCACCTTCAATATAAACTTTGGCTAAGCCATCCTTCATGCAGATTACAAAAGTTGAAGATGTGTTTTGCTTAATTATGGTTTCTTTTACATTATACCTGATTTGTTGTTTTTCACTGACTAAAAAATCCAATTCATTTTCGGTTAATGGTTTGAAAATATTTGTTTCATTTTTAGTAAAACAGTTCATGTTACAGCAATTCTTGCCTTTGTCACAATCAAAACAATTTTTCTCTATCGTACTTGTCATGCCAATTTCCTGTAAGTGAATAAAATAGATTTATTAATGTTAAATGCTTAATCAAATTTTAAAGAGTGAAACTTAGTAATTTTTTGAATAATGCCATTGATTTATATCAATTTTTTTGCTGTGAAAATTTGGTTTAAATGTTGCCGCGCTGAAAAGGCAAAAAAATAAACGGGAAATGAGATTGCAAAATTTATATTATTCTTGTTCCCCGGCCGGTGACAATGTTTTGTGCGTTGGTAATCAAAACTTCCCTAACTCCTTTTCTTTTGGCCATAAAACTGTTTTCAAGTTTTGGAATCATACCCGAATTGATTATTCCTTTTTCTTTATATTGCTGAAAAAGCATTGAATCCAGTTCAAAAATCATTGAATTTTCATCGGTTTGATCTGTTAACACCCCTCTTTTTTCGAAACAGTAAAAAAGAAAAACGTTGTAGTACGTTGAAAGTTCTGCCGCGATTTCAGCAGCCATTGTATCGGCATTTGTATTAAGCAGTTGCCCGGTTCCATCGTGAGTGAGGGGGGCAATAACCGGGATTACTGTTTCGTTCAGAAGCAACCGCAATTCCCTTGAATTAACTTCTTCAACATCGCCAGCATAACCGTAATCAATTTCCTGGACCCTTCGTTTTTTCGCCCTTACAAGACTAAGGTCGGCCCCCGTCAAACCCACTGCATTGCAGTTTCGTGCCTGTAATCCGGCTACAACTTTTTTGTTCACCAAACCTGCATAAACCATCGTTACAACATCAAGCATAGCAGTGTCGGTAATTCTGCGCCCGTCAACCATTTTTGTTTCAATACCCAATTTGCCTGCAATAATAGTGGCCAAACTACCTCCTCCGTGAACCAGCATTTTAAAGCCCGAGATTTTTTTAAACTGATCTAAAAGTGCATCAAGCGATTCAGGATCTTCAACCACTTTGCCGCCTACTTTTATAATTGTCAATCTTTCCATACTGATTTATTACAAACTATAAATTTATGAAGTTTTTTAGTATCTGAGCGCCAACAGTCCCACTTTTTTCAGGGTGGAATTGTGTTGCGTAAAAATTGTTTTTTTGAAGTGCTGCACTAAAAGGTACAATATAATTGCAGGTGGCAACTGTATGTCCCCCAATTCCGGCAAAATAAGAGTGCACAAAATAAACATACTGGTTTTCAGTTCCTTCTGTAAAAATTTTACTTTTAAGATTTGTAATCGAGTTCCAACCCATGTGCGGAACTTTAGTTATAAATTCTCCACCTGGTTTTGGTATAAACCGTAAAACTTTCTCATCAAAAATACCGAGGCATTTTGTGTCATTTTCTTCTGAATGTGAGCACATTAGTTGTAACCCGAGGCAAATTCCC
>JBBIVS010000483.1:0-3244 GCA_037439605.1 Draconibacterium sp.
AACCTCTTCTTCGGGAATCTGGAAAATTTTTGCCGCTGTAATCGCGTGAATATCTTTCCCTTCGTTAAAAGCTTTCAGCATCTCCCCATCCTGGCTCAAAGCCGCCATAATCCGCAGTTCAATTTGTGAGTAGTCGGCCGACAAAAATGTATGGTCTTCATCTGACGGAATAAACGCTTTACGGATTTGGCGCCCGTTTTCAGTACGGATCGGAATATTCTGCAGGTTTGGATTCACCGAACTCAACCGCCCGGTAGCGGCAATGGCCTGGTTGTATGATGTATGAATTTTTCCGGTTTTTTTATCAACCAAAAGTGGAAGCGCTTCCACGTACGTTGTAAGTAATTTTTTCAAACCCCTGAAATCGAGTATTTTCTGAATAATCGGGTGTTTATCAACCAACTGCACCAAAGTTTCTTCTGCTGTTGAATACTGTTTGGTTTTGGTTTTTTTGGCGTCCGGGTCGATTTTCAGTTTTTCGAAAAGAACAACTCCGAGCTGTTGTGGCGATGAAACATTAAACGACACTCCAGCCAGTTCGATGATCTCTTTTTCGATTTGAATAATTTGCTCAATCAACACTTTTGCATGAGCATTCAGTTCTTCGGATTTAATTCTTACACCAGCATTTTCCATGTGTACCAACACCGGAACCAGCGGCATTTCCAAAGTTTCGAATAATTCGCGAACTTCAAATTTATCCAAATCCGGATCAATTTTTTGTTTTAGCTGAAAAGTAAGATCGGCATCTTCGCACGAATAATCGCGCAGTTTCTCAAGAGAAACCGAACGCATGGTGATCTGGTTTTTCCCCTTCTTCCCGATTAAATCGTCGGTCGGAATTTTTTTATAATTGAGATAAACATCGCACAGAAAATCGAGGTTGTGCTTTAAATCGGGTTGTATGAGGTAGTGGGCCAGCATTGTATCGTACAATTTGCCTTTCACCTCAATACCATAATTGCTCAGCATCAGCATATCGAATTTAATATTCTGCCCTATTTTAGTGATATTCTCGTCGGCAAATATTTCGCGAAACTCTTCAATCACTTTTTGGGCTTCCTGCTGATTTTTGGGTACGATTACGCAATATGCCTCATGTTTTCTGAAGGCGAATGACATGCAAACAATGTCAGATGACTGTGTTTCGAGACCAGAGGTTTCAGTGTCGAAACAAAACTCTTCCTGCACCGACAATTCGGCGCGTAAACTGGCACGCTGCATTTCGGTTTCAACCAGATAATACTGGTGCGGGACAGTTTCAATTGATTCCATTATTTTCCCGATTGTCGCCATTTCGGTAGAACCCATGTCGAATAATGTTCCCTGGAAATTCATTTCTACGGGAGCGGGCGCCTCTTTTAATTTTAACCGCTGAGTCAGTGTTCTGAATTCAAGTTCTTCAAAAAGCGCCACCAAAGCATCTTTATTCAATGGGTCGCGGGTCAGGTTTTTTGTATTAAATTCAATGGGGACATCCAAAATAATCGTTGCCAGCTTTCTTGAAAGGCGAACTTGTTCCTCGAATTCAATTAAATTCTCCTTTTGCTTGCCCTTTAGCTGGTCAATGTTTTGGTAAATCCCGTCGATCCTGCCAAAGTCGGCAATCAGTTTTTCGGCGGTTTTGGGGCCAATTCCCGGGCAACCCGGAATATTATCGGCAGTGTCGCCCATCAAACCGAGAATGTCAATTACCTGATCTGCTGTTTTAATCCCAAAGTTTTCCTGCACTTCCTTTAATCCCCAAATCTCAGCATCATCGCCACTTTTACCGGGTTTGTACATGAAAATGTTCTCAGAAACCAATTGGGCGTAATCTTTGTCGGGAGTCATCAGGTAAGTTGTAAAACCCTGTTTTTCCGCTTCTTTGGCGAGTGTACCAATTACATCGTCGGCCTCGAAACCGGCCAGTTCGATAATAGGAATATTAAACCCTTCAACTATTTTGCGTATATACGGAATTGATTTTCGCAAATCTTCGGGCATTTCCTCGCGGTGTGCTTTGTATTCCGGAAAAATTTCGTGCCTGAATGTTGGAGCCGAGACATCAAAAACGACTCCGATATAATCGGGTTTTTCGTTTTCCAGCACCTGAACAATTGTATTTGTAACTCCCAGCATTGCCGAGGTGTTCACCCCTTTCGAATTAAAACGGGGATTGCGGATAAAGGCAAAATAACTCCGGTAAATCAACGCGTAGGCATCGAGGAGAAAGAGTTTTTTTGATTGTTTTTCAGACATGACTATATTTTTATTGATTATCGGCAGCAAACCATTCGGCAAACGAAGTTTCGGTTTCGTACAAACGAATGCTAAACAGTTTAACACCGGCAGGTAAATGTTGTTGAACGATTTCGGCAATATATGCCGCAATATTTTCGGAAGTGGGTTGAAAACCGACAATAAAAATCCGTTCGGTGGTTTGGCGGAGCAGTTCTTTTTGATTTTCCGGAACCAGATGGTTTACCATTAATGCGTGGTCGAAACGATTGACTATTTGTGTTTTTACAATGTTTTTAAGTTCGCTGAAATCGAGTACCATCCCGTCTTTTGGATGGCCCGGCTCATTACGTGGTTCTCCTGAAATGGTAACTTCAAGGTTGTAAGAATGTCCGTGAATATTGCGGCACAACCCATCGTATTCATATAGTGTGTGTGCCATTTCGAAATGAAAACGTTTTGTGACCCTTATTTTTGGCATAATTTAAACTGAAATTAAAGTTGTGAAAGTACTGAAATTCCAACTTTTTTAAAGTTTTCTGTAAAAATAACTCGTCTTTTCTGATTTCACATCGAATGTAAAAATCTCTGTTTTTTTGTGTTGATAAAAGATGGAAAGCAACCCAATATCACCGGCACAAAACAGGCTGTGGGCGCTCATCACAAAAATCAGAAAATAGAAAACTGGTTGATTAAAAAACAAAATTATTCCAATTAATGTAATCAGTTTTACCGAAAACAATGGTGTTAATGCAATAAGGGCAAATTGCCTGCGATTGATGACAAACCGGTCGGCTTCGGCATAAAAAATAAATTTTTTCAGATAACCGCCATAAGTTACCCGTTTTGCTCCGGCAAGTTTCAATGCAGCTCCATGCAGCAATTCATGAATAATTATTAAAACCGAAAAACAAAAAACCAAAGCTGCCATCGAAAAATAAAGTGGCGTTGAAGTACTCTGAAAGGCAAGAACAATGGAACGGGTGAAAAAGAACATTCCAATCATTATCATAATAATTTGATA
>JBBIVS010000484.1:0-3239 GCA_037439605.1 Draconibacterium sp.
CGGCAAATTCCACCGAAAACCCATGAAACGGGCTGCGGTGCAGGCCTGTAATAAAACCTTCAACTACCTCGCGGGCAATCAAACCCAGGTTATCGAACTGGTGAAACTGCTCTATGTCGAAAATATTCTTCAATACAATTATTAATGGCTGAAATTCCAAAAAGCAAACCACAAAAAACAAATAAATTCCAAAAAAAATCATTCAAAATCACAAAAATTACAGATATGCAAGTTTTGAAAATTGATTATTTGGGTTTTGGAATTTATTTAAATTTTGATTTTTGTTATTTGGTACTTCAAATCTCAAATTTTATAACAATGCATTCAGCTTTGTAGTAAAAGCCTGTTTTGGAGCAGCGCCAACCTGTTTGTCAACCACTTGTCCACCTTTTATAAAAAGCACGGTTGGAATATTTCTGATACCGTATTTAACTGCCACATTCGGGTTTGAGTCAACATCCACTTTTCCGATTATTGCTTTTCCTTCGTATTCGTGCGACATTTCTTCAACAATAGGTGCAATCATGCGGCATGGCCCGCACCACACAGCCCAAAAATCAATCATAACCGGTTTGTCCGATTTTACCACCAATTCTTCGAAATTGGCATCTGTAATTTCTAAAGCCATAGTATTTTTTTTAAAGTTAATATATCGTTTAAAATTCGTGCAAAAGTAGTTAATTAATCCTATACGTAATGTTTAGTTCTTCATCAAAAAACTTTAAAACCAAATCGGAGAGGTTTATTTTTGCAGTTCTCGAAAACATCTGAATATTCATATTATTATACGGGTTGTAAATATTGAATTTCAACAATGCATTGCCTTTATTGTTTAGCGCTAATGTTTCAATTCGCTCTACAACTTCTTTGTTTAATTTCTGAACCGGCAGGTTAAGTGTGATGCTTTTCACATAGTTTTTTCTTACTTCGGAAAGCAATTCGATTTGAGCTATTTTAAATTCGTAACCATCACTGTTGTAACGCTGTTTAACACTACCCTTCACCAAAAGGAACAAGCCTGTTTTGCAGTATTTTTGAAAGTTGACATAATCCTGCCCGAAAAGAAAAAATTCATACGAATCGGTGTAATCTGATAAAGTAAAAGAGCTGAACGGTTTCCCGTTTTTCGATGTTGACTCCCGCGAGGCGGTAACCATTCCGCCAAAAGTAATTTCTTTGTTTTTGTAATTTTCAATATCGCCGTTCATATCTTTCAGAAAAACATCGCGCGAGCAGAAACTTTCAATTTCGAGCCGGTAATCATCGAGCGGGTGAGAGGTAAGATATATTCCTATCAGGCTTTTTTCCTTTTCGAGCAAAATGATTTTTGCCCACTCTTCAACCTGCGGAATTACAGGTTTTTTTATCGACTGGCTTCGGCCAACAGTGCCAAACAAACTTTGTTGTGCGCTGTTTTTTTCCTGTTGAACGAGGTTCCCGTACCTGATTAGTTTTTCGATAAAAGTGGTCGAATCGTTTTCATCATCACCGGCAAACAGGCTGCTGCGCCTGATACCCTCGAGGTTATCGAAAGCGCCTGCTATTGCAAGGGCTTCGAGGTTTTTCTTGTTAACGGTTTGCAGGTTCACATTTTCAACAAAATCGAAAATGGTTTTAAACTCGCCATATTTCCGGCGGGCAGTAATAATATCCTGGGCCGCCCCTGCGCCCACACCTTTAATGGCGCCCATACCAAACCTGATGTCGCCTGATTTGTTGGCTGTAAATTTGATGAAACTTTCGTTTACATCAGGGCCCAGCACATTCAGTTTCATACGTTTACATTCAGTCATCAGTTTGGTGATGTCGGTTATGTTGTTTAGGTTGCGGCTAAGGTTGGCTGCCATAAACTCTGCCGGAAAATGAGCTTTTAAATAGCCGGTTTGGTAAGCTATGTAAGCATAACAAACCGAGTGCGATTTGTTAAATGCGTATTCGGCAAAAGCTTCCCAGTCTTTCCAGATTTTCTCAATTACATCTTCAACTTTTTTTCCTTTCAGGTTACATTCATCAATAAACTGAAAATTCGACTTGCATCCCTCAACAAATTTCACTTTCAGTTTGGTCATATCGCTGATTATTTTTTTACCCATTGCTTTCCGGAGCGTGTCTGAATCGCCGCGGGTAAAATTGGCCAGCAGCCTCGAAAGTAGCATTACCTGTTCCTGGAAAACCGTAATACCATAAGTTTCACTCAGGTATTTCTCCATCATTGGCAGGTCGTAATCTACCTTTTCTCTTCCATGCTTGCGTGCAACGTAATTGGCAATGTATTTCATTGGGCCCGGCCGGTAAAGGGCATTCATGGCCACCAAATCTTCAAAACGGTTGGGCTTCAGGTCGCGCAGGTGCTTTTTCATGCCATCGGATTCGAACTGAAAAACTGCGGTTGTTTCGCCATGACTGAATAATTCGTAAGTTTTTTCGTCATCGAGCGGAATATGGTCGATATCAATTATGAGACCTTTCGAGAGTTTAATGTTGTCGAGCGTTTCACGAATTATGGATAAGGTTTTGAGCCCAAGGAAATCCATTTTCAACAAGCCGATACTTTCAACGAAGCGCCCGTCGTACTGAGTGGTTAACAGTTTTGCCTCGTCTTTGGTTGGCATTAGCGGAATGTGGTCGGTCAGCGGGTCGCGGCTGATGATTACCCCGCAGGCATGAACGCCCGATTGCCGCACCGAACCTTCGAGTGTTTCGGCAAATTTCAGTGTTTTTACCACTAACTGGTTATTCGAGAATTTCTCTTTTTTTAAATCGGGATTTTCTTTGAAGGCTTTTTCGAAAGTCATTTTTGGCGTGTCAGGAACCAGTTTTGCCAAACGATCGGCTTCTGACAAAGGGAGTTTCAACACCCGGGCCACATCGCGAATGGCCAGTTTTGTTGCCATTGTTCCAAAAGTGCAAATATGTGCTACCCTGTCGGCGCCATATTTTTCGGTAACATAATCGAGCACAAGCTGACGCCCGTCGTCGTCAAAATCAATATCTACATCGGGGAGAGATATTCGGTCGGGGTTTAAAAAACGCTCGAATAGCAAGTCATATTTTATGGGATCGATATTGGTAATACCTGTGCAAAATGCCACGGCGGAGCCGGCAGCCGAACCGCGGCCCGGCCCAACAATCACTCCCATCTCGCGGGCTTTGTTTATAAAATCCTGTGTAATAAGAAAATAACCGGGGAAACCCATTCTTTTAATAGTGTCGAGTTCAAATTCCAATCGTGCAATTAT
>JBBIVS010000485.1:0-280 GCA_037439605.1 Draconibacterium sp.
AAAATATCAAATTTATGCGGGGGAAAATGGCCGACGGAAGCTGGCGCACTCCTTTCAATCCAATTGCTTCGCAACACCGCGAGGACGATTTTTGCGAGGGAAACAGCTGGCAATACACATGGCTGGTTCCGCATGATGTTGAAGGTTTGATTGAAATCCATGGCGGCGAAGAAACTTTTATCACAAAACTCGACAGTTTATTCACCATTCCATCGATTAAAGTGGAAGGCGCCTCTGCAGATATTACCGGTTTAATCGGACAATACGCCCACGGAAACGA
>JBBIVS010000485.1:290-2373 GCA_037439605.1 Draconibacterium sp.
CAGTCACCACATTTCGTATTTATATGCTTTTGCCGGGCAGCAATGGAAAACAGCAGAAAAAGTGCGAGAAATTTGCACCACCATGTACAATGACCAACCCGACGGACTTTGCGGGAATGAAGACTGCGGACAGATGTCGGCCTGGTATGTTTTGTCATCCATGGGATTTTACCCGGTAAACCCGGCAAATGGCGCTTATGTATTTGGCAGCCCGCTATTTAACGAAGCTGAGATAGGATTGCCCGGTGGTAAATCATTCAAAATAACTGCTGAAAACAACAGTAAAACAAACCTTTTTATTCAGTCGGCTACCTTAAATGGCGAACCATACAAAAATTCATTCATCACCCACAAGGAAATTTTAAAAGGTGGCGAGTTGAAATTTGTGATGGGCAGTCAACCCAATCCTGAATTTGGGGCTGCAATTGAGAACAGACCAAAATCGATGGTATATTGAAAATTAATAAAACCACATAGGCACAAAGGGTACAATAGAAAATCATATCTGAACTATGTGCCTATGTGGTTAAAAAATAACAGAATATGAAATACACAACAATCATTTTAACCCTCGTAATTTTATTTGGATGCAATAATTCGGGCGATCGTACAGATGCGATGCATCGTGTTTTTACAGAAAAATTAACCGACCTCGTTAATCCGTTAATGGGAACAGATTCCAATTTTGCGCTGTCGAACGGAAATACCTACCCCGCAATTGCGCGTCCCTGGGGAATGAATTTCTGGACTCCGCAAACCGGCAAAATGGGCAACGGCTGGGGCTACATATACGACGATGTAAAAATCCGCGGCATCAAACAAACCCACCAGCCCAGCCCATGGATAAATGATTACGCTACTTTTTCGTTTATGCCTGTAACCGGCGACCTAAAAATCAACGAAGACGATCGTGCCTCGTGGTTTTCGCACAAGGCAGAAGTTGCCAAACCGCACTATTACAGCGTTTATCTGGGCGAATACGATGTAACTGCCGAAGTAACGCCAACCGAAAGGGCTGCCATTTTCAGGTTTACTTTTCCTGAAAATGAAAATTCGTACATTTTACTTGATGCATTCAACGGCGGTTCATCTGTAAAAATTATTCCCGAAGAGCGGAAGATTGTCGGCTACTGTCAGAACAACCACGGCGGCGTTCCGGCCAATTTTAAAAACTGGTTTGTAGCCGTTTTCGATAAAGATTTTGAGATAACCAAAACATGGAAAGAGGAAAACCTGCTGGAAACCACTGAATCATCGGGTTCTAATTCCGGCGCAGTGGTTGGTTTCAAAACAAAAAAAGGCGAAAAAGTGCATGTTAAAGTGGCATCATCGTTTATCAGTCCAGAGCAGGCATACCTCAACCTCACCCGCGAAATCGGCGATAAATCGTTTGATGCAATTTGTGCCGAAGGCGAAGCCGTTTGGGAAAAAGAGCTTTCAAAAATTAAAATTGAAGGCGGCACCGACCAGCAGCAGCGCACTTTCTATTCAAGTTTGTATCGCGTTTTGCTTTTCCCGAGAAAGTTTTTCGAGATAAACGACAAAAACGAGGTGGTGCATTACAGTCCTTACAATGGTGAGATTTTACCGGGGTATATGTTTACCGACAATGGGTTCTGGGATACATTCCGCGCGGTGTTCCCGTTTTTTACGTTGATGTACCCCGAACTGAACGCCCAAATAATGGAAGGACTTATAAATACGTACAAAGAAAGCGGCTGGCTTCCCGAGTGGGCCAGTCCGGGCCACCGCGATTGCATGATTGGCTCCAATTCGGCATCACTGATTGCCGATTCGTATTTAAAAGGAATACGCGGATACGATATTGAAACACTTTATGAAGCCATTTTGAAAAACAGTGAAAGCGGGCACAAAACAATAACTTCGGTTGGAAGATATGGCGCTGAATATTACAACAAGCTGGGCTACATTCCATACAATGTGGGCATCCGCGAAAACACGGCACGCACGCTGGAATATGCATATGCTGATTATTGCGTTTGGAAACTTGCAGAAGAATTGAAACGTCCGCAGGAAGAAATTGAAAAGTTTAAAAACCGTGCACAAAACTACCGGAATGTTT
>JBBIVS010000485.1:2405-2627 GCA_037439605.1 Draconibacterium sp.
AAAAATGAGGATGGTACTTTTCAGTCACCATTCAGTCCGTACAAATGGGGCGACGCGTTTACCGAAGGCAATAGCTGGCATTACACATGGAGCGTTTTTCAGGATATTGAAGGGCTGAAACAACTGATGGGCGGCGACGACAGTTTTGTGGCCATGCTCGATTCGGTTTTTGTGGTACCGCCGGTTTTCGATGACTCTTATTATGGATTTACAATTCATGAA
>JBBIVS010000485.1:2668-3224 GCA_037439605.1 Draconibacterium sp.
ATGGCAACCAACCGATTCAACACATGATTTACCTTTACAATTACACTGGGCAGCCATGGAAAACGCAGCAACACGTTCGCGAAGTGCTCACAAAACTCTATAATCCCCAGGCTGATGGGTATTGTGGCGACGAGGACAACGGACAAACTTCGGCATGGTATGTTTTCAGCGCGATGGGATTTTACCCGGTTTGTCCAGGAAGTGGTGAATATGTTTTTGGTGCGCCGCTGTTCAATAAAATCACTTTGCAGTTCGAAAACGGGAAGCAGTTTGAAATTTACGCAGCCAACAACTCAAAAGAGAATTTCTATGTTTCGGGAATCAGTCTGAACGGAAAACCGTGGGATAAAAACTTTATCACCCACGAAGACCTCTTAAAAGGTGGAAAACTCGGTTTTACCATGAGCAACCAGCCCGATAAAACAAGGGGAACTACAAAGGAAAGCTGGCCTTATTCGATGAGTAAGGAATAGTTCCGGGTTTCGAATTCCGGGTTCCGGGGTAAAAGTATCCATTCGTTTGTTGGCGGGTGGATTCTTTGTTTTAAAATTCATCT
>JBBIVS010000486.1:0-3223 GCA_037439605.1 Draconibacterium sp.
CCTCACCCGCATAAAAAATATTCGGTACAGGGAAGCGCTTATGCATTGGGCATTCCGTTTACCGGTCACCCTATGTTCGGGCACGACATTATTTACAACCACCCGATGAATCACGGCGCTTCGATTGGACGAACTGCCGAAATCGATTTCCTGGCTTACGCAAAAAGTGTGAGCAACCTCGAAGACGGTGTTTATCTTTCGGTGGGTTCAGCAGTGATGTCACCTATGATTTTTGAGAAGTCTCTTTCGATGTCGCAAAATCTCGAAATTCAGAGGGGAGGCCACATCGACAGGCATTACATGCTGATTGTGGATTTAGCTGAATCGGAATGGGACTGGTCAAAAGACGGAGAGCCGCAAATGGACAATCCGGCTTACTACCTGCGTTACTGCAAAACTTTTAATCGCATGGGTGGCGAAATGCACTACCTCACCGCCGACAACCGTGACTTTTTACTGGCCTTATATCAGCAATTACAGAAATAAACTCTCTGTGTCTCTCTGTGTGTATTCTCTGTGAATCTCTGTGTTAAAAGAATTTTAACGCAAAGAACGCAAAGGATTCCGCAAAGGGGTGGCAAAGATGGAATGAGAATAAAAGAAAAATGAAAAACAAAACCTTACCACTTTACCTCAGTTTTTTATTATTGGCAATTACTTCTTTTGCCCAGCAACCCCGCGATGGCCGCCTGTTACAAGGCGAACCCTGGCAACCATTTGTGCCAACCGAAAAGGCCGATTTTTATGTAGCCGAGAATGGAAACGACGCCTGGTCGGGAACCCTGGCAGAGCCCAACAGTTCAAAAACCGATGGGCCTTTTGCCACCCTGAAAAGAGCGCAACAGGCCGTGCGCGAGCTGAAAGCCAAAGTTTATTTCCACAAAGATGAACCCGTCGAAAAACGCTGGATTGGTTCGCCGCATCCTTTTGGTCGCGGGAAAGACATTGTGGTTTATATCCGTGATGGATTTTATTCGCTGTCAGAACCGCTGGTTTTTGAGGCTGCTGATGGTGGAGAAAGGGTGGAAACCAACCTGCCAACAGGCGCTTTTGAATACCACAAACTCCGCGACCATTATGTAACTTACGCTGCTTACCCGGGTGAAAAACCGGTAATTTCGGGAGGCAAAAAAGTGTCGGGGTGGAAAAAGAACGGCAATGTCGGGACTGCCAGTTTTGATGCCGACACGGTACAGATGCTCGTTGTAAATGGCAAACGGCAGGTGCTGGCAAGAGCGCCAAATACAGGCTATTTTGTGCCGCCGGCCATTTCGGCCACCACTTCAGAACTGTATTTCAGAAAAGGCGAAATCGAAAACTGGCAAAACATGACCGGCAATCGCGTGGTAATGCTGCTTCGCTGGCACACCGGCATCAACAGCATTCTTTCGGTGGATGAAAAAAAGGGTGTGGCCACTTTCAAATCGCCCCAGGAAGGGGTTGTGATTGTGCCGCCCAGATATTACGTTGAAAATGTAAAAGCCTTGCTGGATGCGCCCGGTGAATGGTATTTCGATAAAAATACAAAGGAAATCAGCTACATTCCGGCAGAAGGAATAAGCAATCCCAACGATTTTTCAGCCCAAGTTCCGGGTATCAGCGAATTGGTGAAAGTCGCCGGAGAAATGGCAAAACCGGTTCGCAACCTCCGTTTCTACGGACTCACTTTCGAAGGTGCGACTCCCGGAAGCAGTGCCATCAGTTTTGAATATGCCCATGCCTGTGAACTGGCGCGCGGCGAAGTGCGTTCGTGCAGCGGAACCGGTGTTTACATTCACAAAGGTTGCTACCAGACTCGCATTTTCGAAAACCGGTTCGAAACCATCGACAATGGCGGAATTTATGTAAACGGACCAAATAAACCTGGCGATGGCCGCGACATTATCCGCGAAACGCTGATTACAAAAAATCAGCTTTTCGATTGTGGCGGCATCAACATTTATGCACAATACTCGCTGATGACCACCATTTCGCACAATTACATCACCAAAACCCGCGGCCGCTACGGTATTGACGTGGGTGGCTGGGCCAACCAGGAAGAAGCCATAGACGGCGGTTATCTGGTTGAATACAACCATCTTGACGATGTTCAGCTGGATGCCGACGACTCGGGGGCCATCAAAACCGCCGGAATGACTTTTAATTCTGTCGTTCGCCGTAACCTGATACACGATGTTCATGCTGGATTCTTCAACGACAATGTGGGTTTCTGGTTCGATAACATGTCGCAGGGCTGGATTTCGGAAGAAAACATTTTCTACAACCTCGAACAGGGCGAAATGAAGCTTTGTGCCGCGCTTTTGGAAGACAATATTTACCGCAACAATTTTAAAATTGAAGCGCCGGCAGTTGCACCTGAAATCATTATCCAAGGCGAACCTGAATTTCATGTCAGTAACCTGAAAATTGCAGTGGGCGCAGGTGGCAATGTAATTGCCGGAAGTTCATTTCAGGTAACGGCAGATGTTAAAAATAGCGGCGCCACCGGAATTGCCCCGGTTCATTTGTATTTGGATGGAAAAGTATTTGAAACCAAATCTTTTCCCGTGGTGAAAAACAACATCCGTCAGATTGAATTCGAAATAAGGATTTATGATGCCGGTGAACACCAGTTAGCCATTGGCGACACGCCTTGTCAGAAAATTAAAGTTGATGGCAGCAAACCAGCCATTGTTTTTGAAGATTTTAAACTGTCGGCCGACAGAATGCTGATAGGCGAAACCGTAAAAGGCACGGCTAAAGCGGTTAACCTGACAACCACCGTTCATAAACTGGATGCATCGATTTTTGTCGGAAATGAGAAAGTTCTTACAAAACCGGTTGAACTGAATCCGGGTGAATCAAAACAACTCAGTTTTGAAATTGAAGCGCCGGTCGGAAAACACGAGGTTCGGATTGAAAACAGCGCAGTCAAAGAACTCACAGTTTTCGATTCAAAAGCCATCGATTTGGCAAAAACCAAAGTGCTGGAATATTGCTCGGCAAAAGCAAAACCTTACGAAATAAAGGCCGATGCCAAAGCCAACAAGTTTAAAATCACGGCCGGTGGTTCCGATTTTATGCATGCTGAAGATTCTTACGCAGCGGCTTATGTAAAAGGAATCAAAGGCGATTTTGTGGCGACCGTAAAAATCACCGCTTTTGGCGACCGCACCCACGAATGGTTCCGCACGGGTTTGTTTGTGCGGAACGATATGGCCCAAAGTTTTGATGTGCAGCCCGG
>JBBIVS010000487.1:0-684 GCA_037439605.1 Draconibacterium sp.
AAACAGCCTGACCTGATAAACGATAAACGCCACAACCGTATCATAATGGCCGCCCAGAATTTGTACTATAAACCACGAACCGCCAACCAGCGCCAAAACCAGGAAATAAACCAGAACATCAGCAGTTTTTACTTTAATTTTGAAGCGTATAAGCAGCAGGAAAACACTTGCAGTAAGGGCAATAATCAGAAATCCCGCCGGACCTTTTGTAAGAACTGCCAATCCTGCAAAAACAGCTGAAAATATAATATTTCGGATTTTATTCGGGTTTTCAGGAAATGAATACAACATCAGGAACCAGATACTTAGAAAAATAAACAGGTTAAACCACGGATCGATAATGCCCGATTTAAAATAAAAAAAGGGTAAAACTGAACCTGAAAAAGCCAAAACCCAAAGAATGCCAAACAGGTTGTCGCGCAGTTTTCGGCCAATATTAAACAATACCAGTAGTGTTACAATTCCACAGACAGCGTTCGGAAAACGGGCAGCAAACTCGTTGATTCCGAACACTTTCATAGATAGTACCTGCATCCAGATAAACAGCGGTGGCTTCTCCCAAAATGGCAGGTAATTGATTTGAACGGTGAGATAATCGCCGGTTGCAATCATTTCACGGGCAGCTTCGGCAAAATTTATTTCATCCCAGTCGAAAAGGTGAACACCACCTAAAAACGGAACAAA
>JBBIVS010000487.1:727-2559 GCA_037439605.1 Draconibacterium sp.
TGGTTAATCATTTTGAATGGTTTAAAACAGATTTATCGAGCCAGTTTTTATTGAATTTTTCAAACCAATTCCAGAAAATCAGGATGAATAAAATTCCAATTACGGAGCCTGCCGTTATGTCGATTAAAAAATGTTGCGAAAGATACACCCGCGAATAAGCAGCTAACAAGGCCAGAATAAAAAAGAAAAGTTTTAAACCGCTTTTTTTTGTGAGCAGCGCCAGTGTGAAAAATACGTTAAATGCAGTAGCTGAGTGCCCCGATGGGAAACTGTTAAATGAATGGAGTTTAACACCCTCAACAAAATGCAGTTGATAATTTTCAAACATTTCGAAATATTTCGAAGGGCGGTAATTTTCCTCCAAAATTTGCCTTTTTGCAATATTAACTATCAGAGATGTGGAAAGGCTTCCAGCTAAAAATGAAAATGCAAAACGGTATTTTACAAACAGAAGGGCAATAAAAAGAATAGCAATCATTGTTCCGTCGCCCAGATAAGTTGCGTATTTGAAAAAGGAATCGAAAAATGGTGTGTTGGCTTTATTGGATAAAATATGCAATTCTGTTTTTGAAAAAGTCAGCAGCATAAAAACCGCAAACACCAGAAAAATCAGGTATGGAATAATAAAAGCACGGTTTTCTTTCAGTAACTGTTTCATTATTTTCTAATCATCCGGAATGTTTAAACCATTGCAAAAATCATAAAAAAATTGAAAGTATAATGATTAACCAAAGTTAAATCGTTGATTTCTGGCTTCAACTTTACAACGGTTCAACCTTGCTACTTATAACTTTCGACCATCAAAAACTGATGAAAAACAGGACATCGATTGTGATTGCGAACTGTTTATCAACCATCAGAAATGGTGATAAAATTATCGTCCTGGAAAATGGCCGGATTGTTGAAACCCCTGCCCATGATGAGCTTATGCACTTACAATCGGGAGTTTAGCGTATTTTGAATGAGTTGCAGTTTTCTGCTTAATTTTTGCCTGATATTGCAGTTTTTATTACCAAACTAAACGACTTTGAAATGTAATTTTTTATTTTCGCACAAAACCTTATTGATAATTCAAAACAAAAAAATATGAAAATTGCAGTTGTTGGAACCGGTTATGTAGGTTTGGTTTCGGGTACATGTTTCGCTGAAACCGGAATCGATGTGGTATGTGTTGATATTGATTCGCGCAAAATAGAATTGCTGAACAATGGGCACATTCCAATTTATGAACCTGGACTTGAAGATATTTATAAACGAAATGTTGAAAAAGGAAGATTAACTTTTACCACCAATTTGCCCGAGAGTATTAAAGATGCCGATGCTGTTTTTATCGCCGTCGGTACTCCTCCTGATGAAGACGGAAGCGCCGATTTAAAGTATGTTTTGGGCGTGGCGCGCGAAATCGGGAAAAACATGGATCATTATATGGTAATTGTTACCAAAAGCACTGTTCCGGTTGGTACTTCGGTAAAAGTTAAAAAAGCGGTTTCGGAAGAACTGCTGAAAAGAGGCGCCCAGATTGAATTTGATGTTGCTTCGAACCCTGAATTTTTAAAGGAAGGAAGCGCTGTTGATGATTTTCTGAAGCCCGACAGGATTGTTATTGGCACCGATTCGGAAAAGGCACAAAAGGTGATGAGACGGTTGTACAAGCCATTTTTACTGAACGGGCATCCAATTTTGTTTATGGATATCACTTCTTCGGAAATGACTAAATACGCAGCAAATTCGATGCTCGCAACAAAAATCAGTTTTATTAACGACATTGCCAACTTGTGCGAAATAGTTGGAGCCGATGTTGATGCTGTTAGAATGGGGATTGGTTCAGACTC
>JBBIVS010000487.1:2569-3221 GCA_037439605.1 Draconibacterium sp.
AGAATTGGGTATAAATTTATCTATCCGGGCACCGGTTACGGCGGATCGTGTTTCCCGAAAGATGTGCAGGCATTGGTGCGCACGGCTGATGAACACGGTTATTCGCTCGATATTTTAAAAGCTGTTGAAGCAGTGAATTACAGGCAGAAATCGGTTTTATTCAATAAAATTCACCACCATTTTGCAGGAGATTTGAAAGGTAAGAAGTTCGCATTATGGGGACTTGCATTCAAGCCAAAAACCGATGATATGCGCGAAGCTCCGTCGCTGGTTATCATTGAAAAACTGCTTGAGGCAGGTGCATCTGTAGTTGCTTACGATCCCGTGGCAATGGAAGAAGGAAAAAGAATTTTAGGCGACAAAATTGAATTTGCCAAAGACGAATATGAATCCTGCATTGATGCCGATGCAATGATTTTGGTTACTGAATGGTCAGAATTCAGGTCGCCCAATTTTAAGGTGTTGAAAAAACTTTTAAGAAACAAAATCATTTTTGACGGACGAAATATTTACGACCCGGCAGAAATGGCCGAAATGGGATTTACCTATTATGCGATTGGAAGAAAACCTGTAATTTCATAAATTATGAAACGGATTTTAGTTACCGGGGGCGCCGGTTTTGTGGGTTCACATCTGTGCGAACACCTGTTAA
>JBBIVS010000488.1:0-3198 GCA_037439605.1 Draconibacterium sp.
GCATTTATTGAATCAGGCGGATAAGTTGTACCAAAACGATAACTCAGAATTGGTTTTTTGTTCATCAGCAAACTTAAATCTTTGTGGTCTCTTGTCAGCGAAATTTTTGACAGGTTTGTTGCTGCTTTTTCTTCCAGTTTCAGCATAAATTTACGCTCTGAATTTTTTGCTGAAACTCCACTCAAAATAAACCAAAGCCGGGCTGAATGACCGGGTTCAATCTGGCTTGGAACCGGCTTTTCACCGGATGATGTTATTTCGTAAAGCGCCAGATTTCCCTTGTCGGTGTTGTAATTGATTCCATCTAACGAAACCGATACCGGTGCATCGATTCTTTCTTCTCCGATTTGAATTTTAAACTTTGCCAGTTCCTGAGAGAAAACAAAGTTCGTTATCACGAGGAATGTTATAAGAAAAATGATTTTCATGTTTTTATTTTTTTACCACATAGTCACACAGAACACATAAGACTTTTTAGAAATATTTCTAATGTGTACTATGTGCCTTATGTGGTTTCATTTATACATTTATGCAACCTCATCAATTGTTTCCTTAAACGCCAGAATGTTTTCGGTGGTTACATTGGGTGGCATTCCGCCTCCAAACGACCAGATAACCCGGTTTTTATCGCCAAATTCGCACACCATTTTACGGGTTTCTTCCTTTACCTGTGCAGGTGTTCCGGCAGCCAGAACATCACGCGGGGGCAAGTTGCCAATTAATGCAATTTCAGGGCCCGCCAGTTCGCGAATTTCTTTCATCGAATGTTCAAAACTGAAATTAAACAGGTCAACTCCCATTTTTTTCAAATAGGGTGTCGAAACCAAACCCTGCGCATCGTTGTGGAAGAAATTCAGTTTCGAGTCGAATGAATCGAAAATCCTCTTGATGTAGGGAACTGCATATTCCTGGCATTCATCATCTCCAATAAAACCAACAATATCGTCCAAAACCAGAATCCCTTCAATAGTTGGGAACATCTCTTTCTGGTGCTGAATCCAGTTAATTGAAAATTGTGTTATCGTTTCCAGCAATCGGTGACTGTTTTCAGGGTCCATCATAAAACCTGTCATCAGTTCGGTTGTACCCATTAAAAAGGATGCAATATTCAGCGGTCCGCGGGCGATGGCATATTTAATTTCGTGGCCCATTTCATTCATGGGTTTTTGGTAATTGGCCAGCCTTTGAATTACAAAAGGTAAAAGTCCGTCGGTTTTTGGATTGGGGAGTTTCAGGTTGACGGCCTCCGAAATATCTGTCATAATTCTGTCGGCATGTGGAAGGTTAAAACTGTTCCAAACCAGTTTGGCCCCAAATGCCGATGGTTCGGTGCACATGCCAAACTCTGACCAGAAACCGGGCAGAAAAATAATCTCCGGGAATGTTTCAATCACCTTTTTATTGGTTTGAAACCAGATTTCCTCGGAAGAATAAAACTGAAGGGTTGAAACTCCTGTCCATCCTGGAATCCAGGGGCTGTCAACAATAAAACCGGTAACCGGTTTCGCAGGAGTTATACCTTGAACTGTGGCCAGTAAAAGTTCCCATTGTTCGTTTGTCATGTTTTTCAATTTAGTTTGCTTACAAATTTAGTTTTAACAACGGTATATTTTCAGTATTCATTTTGCAATGATTTGTACTTATTTAACAATTTTACTATTATTGGGAAATGAAGATCATGCACGAACAAATCGATTTCCCAGGACGTTCGGCGGTGAGGGTAAAACTGCGTGAAATGCCGCATTTTACCTATCCCTGGCATTTTCATCCCGAGTTTGAAATACTTTACGTGATTGAAGGTTCGGGTACCAGTTTCGTAGCCGATAGCATCGAGGAATTCAAATCGGGCGATTTAGCGCTGATTGGCAGCACACTCCCCCACTTTTGGCGAAGCGACGAAAAATACCTGAACAGTGGTGGAAAACTAAAAGTCAAATACATGGTTATTCAGTTCCCCAATGATTTCTTAAAGGATGAAATTGCAAAATACCCTGAATATCATTCGATTGGAGAATTACTGGAACGCGCATCGAAAGGTATCAGGTTTTCTGCTGATTTTGTGCGGGGAATAGAAAACAAAATCATGAAACTCTCAAAAAGCGATGGCTTTGAAAGGATTATCCATCTGCAGGAACTTTTACATGCATTGGCTATAACAGCAGAATACAGGTTACTGGCAGGGGAGTTCTATCAACAGGAAAACCATACTTTTACAAATTTCAGACTGACAAAGGTTTTGCAGTTTCTGAACACCAATTACCAGAGAAAAATTGAACTTGAAACTGTTGCCGATATTGCCAATTTGCACCCGGCGGCATTTTGCAGGTTTTTCAGGGAAAAAACAGGAAAATCGCTGTCCGAATATGTAAACGATATGCGCATTGGGTATGCCTGCCGGTTAATTATTGAAGGGAAATTATCGGTTTCGCAAATTTCTTTCGAAAGTGGTTTTAACAATCTATCGAATTTCAACCGTAACTTTAAAAAACACACCGGTTACACGCCTACCAGCTATTTTAGCGAGTTTAACAAAAAATAATATTTGTATATAAAAACAATAAAATCTGGCAACCATGAACCGATTCATTTTTAGTTTCATCTCATTTTTTCTGATTTCGCTAACGGTGATTTCTCAAAAAGAAGTAGAGTTTTTTCCCTCTGACTGGGAAAATCCCGCCGTTTTCGAGAAGGGGCAAACAGCTCCGCACGCTTTTTATATTCCTTATATATCTGCAGATGACGCGCTGAAAAATAAAAAAAGCCCGTATTTCCAGTTGCTGAATGGACAATGGAAATTTAAACTTGTTGAAACACCGGAACAGGTTCCGGCAGATTTCTGGAATCCCAAATTTGAAGTAAAGGATTGGGATGAAATTACAGTACCTTCGAACTGGCAAATGGAAGGTCACGACCACCCAAAATTCAGAAACATTGCCTTGACATTTGAAAGCGATCCACCCAAAATACCCGATTATTTTAACCCGACAGGATGTTACAAACGAAAATTTACCCTGCCTAAAAACTGGAATGGCAGGGAAATTATGCTTCGTTTTGAAGGTATAAAATCGGCTTCATATATTTGGGTAAACGGCAAACGCGTGGGTTACAACCAGGGCGGTTTTGAACCTGCCGAGTTTAACATTACCCCGTTTTTGGTAAAAGGAGAAAACGATTTGGCGGTTCAGGTTATCCGGTTTT
>JBBIVS010000489.1:0-3197 GCA_037439605.1 Draconibacterium sp.
GCGATGGCGGAGTTCCGTTTATTGCATGGAATACCCCGGGACTGAAAAGCGCCATTCATGTTGACGGGACTTTGAACCAACCTGCCGATACCGATAAAAAATGGACAGTTGAAATGGCAATTCCTTTCAGTGCATTTCAGTTGGGGACTGCAAGTCAGACACCCGCCGATAATCAAATCTGGAGAATTAATTTTTCGAGGGTGCAGTGGCAAACCGAAATTAAAGATGGAAAGTACCACCGCAAAACTGACCCGGCTACCGGAAGAATTTTGCCCGAATATAACTGGGTTTGGAGTCCGCAGGGAATAATCAACATGCATTATCCCGAAAGATGGGGAATGATTCAGTTTTCAAAAAACCGGGTGGATGGTGAGAAAATTGATTTTCAAAATTCCCCGTTAGGTGAACTACAGAAATATTTGTGGCTGACGTATTACAAACAGAAAAAATTTCATTACGAAAACGGCAAATATACAACTGAACTTTCCGGAATTTCGATGCCCGAAACCATTAATTCAGGTTCTGCCGGAGCCTTAAATTTTGAACTGGTTGCCACTCCTTATCAATTTATTCTATGTTTAACTTCCGAAAACGGTACGAAAATGTCGGTAAACGAAAACGGCGTGATTCGTAAATTAAAATAGCATTTTATGAATAAAAGGGACTTCTTAAAATCTTCAATTCTTGCCGGCACCGGTTTGCTGGCATCAAAAACATTACTGGCTGATTCGGAAAAGGATAACAATAAAAAGCCAACGCAAAAACATTGGGTTTGGGAAAATCCGAACAAAAATGAAGACGATGAAACGCTGAAGAAAAAATACAGCAGTTTTTATGAATCCGGAATACGCGGGATGTTTTTTGAAAGCGACAGCGAGCGCCATTTCCGTGCGGCAAAAAAAGCCCGACTTGAGGCTCACCGCTGGATGTGGACCATGAACCGCGGCGAAAAGGAGCTGCTTGAAAATCATCCCGATTGGTATGCAGTCAGCCGAAACGGAGATTCGTGTGCAACAAAACCGCCGTACGTAAATTACTACCGCTGGCTTTGCCCCTCGAAACCCGAAGTTCAGGAGTACCTTAAAAAACAGGTTGCCGAAATTCTTGAAAAAGATTACATCGATGGCATTCATCTCGATTATATTCGATATTGCGATGTGATTTTGCCCGTGAATTTATGGGGGAATTACAAAATTGAGCAAACCCACGAATTGCCCGAATACGATTTTTGTTATTGCGAAACCTGCCGCGGAAAATACAAGGAAAAACAACTGATTGACCCGCTTGAAATTGAGTTCCCCGACCAAAGTTTATCGTGGCGAAAATACCGATACGACAGGATTACAAACGTGGTAAACCAGTTGGCCGAAGTGGCAAAACAATTTAAAAAGCCCATAACTGCTGCGGTTTTCCCAACTCCTGAAGTTGCACGTCGGATTGTTCGTCAGGACTGGACAAACTGGAACCTCGACGGAATTTGCCCCATGATTTACCACGGTTTTTACAAGGAACAGGTGAGTTGGATTGGCGATGCAGTGGATGAAGGAATCAGGTTTTTATGCGGAAAATTCCCGCTTTATGCCGGATTGTTTATCCCCGATTTTAAATCGGTGGAAGAAATTGACGCGGGAATTAAAACTGCGATGGAAAACGGTGCGTCGGGAGTTTCACTGTTTGGCAAAGTGGACGAAAAAATAATGGCAGTTTTGAAGAAATACAAACCGGTATAATTTTTTACCGGTTTTTATTACTTTCGCAGCCACTAAAAAATATTGTTTAACATCCGCAGGTTCCATCACCCTGCGGTAAAAAATTAAAAAAATGAATAACGAACTTATCTGGTTTGCCGAAATTCTGGCCAACTTTTTCCTGATTATTTTAGCGTATAAACTTTTTGGCAAGTGGGGACTCATTATGTGGATCCCGGTTTCGGTAATTGTTGCCAACATTCAGGTTGTGCAAACCGTTGAACTGTTTGGTTTTGCAGCAACTTTGGGCAATGTGGTTTATGCCACGTCGTTCCTGATTACCGATATTCTTTCGGAAAATTATGGCAAAAAAGAGGCAAACAAAGCGGTTTGGATTGGTTTTTTCAGCCTGATTTCGATGACCTTGCTGATGAACATTGCGCTTTTATATACCCCGCTTGCGGGCGACGATTTTGCGGTAAAAACACAGGAATCAACGCGCACCATTTTCAGTTTAATGCCACGAATAGCTTTTGCCAGTTTATCGGCATACCTGCTTTCGCAACACCATGATGTGTGGGCTTTTCATTTCTGGAAAAACCGGTTCCCGACCGATCGCCAGCTTTGGATACGCAACAACCTGAGCACCATGGTTTCGCAACTCCTTGACAGCGGCGTGTTTGTGCTGATTGCCTTTTATGGGGTTTTCGAAACAGCAATTTTGTTCGAAATATTTATGACAACTTACCTTCTGAAATTTATTGTTGCCGCTGCCGATACGCCATTTGTGTACATCGGAAAAGCAATTCACCGAAAGGATTCGTTTTGGGTAAAATAAAACAGGCTTTCCAACTCTGCTTTTTCAGATTATGTTGATAAATGGCTTTCGAAAGAACAGGTTGATTCGATTAAACAGTCATTTTATGCAGAAATTTGGATATCTTCGTGAACCATATTTACCAACTGAATTTTAATAAATCATCTTATGAAAAATCTGATTTTAAGTATTTTGGCACTTGTTGCCATTGGTTTCTTTACCAGCAGTTTGAAAAACAGTTCATCTCAGCATGAATGCAGTTATAACAAAGATTCAATGAATGTTGTAATGCGGTTTGAAATAAAAGTAAAACCTGAATATGTCTTATTTTTAAAACAATCGTTTGACGAGTGCCGGGCAAAAGTACTTGAACAGGAACCCGGATGTCTGGACTATTCGTTGTTTCAATCATACAACGACAGCACTTTATTCTGCCTCACCGAAGCATGGGCAACAAAAGGTGCTCATAATTCACACATGCAACTTGCGCATACAAAAAAACACATTTCCGAAACCCAGGGAATTCGCGATCCCTCATTTAAATCAAAAACCGGTTATACTTATTGGATTTGCCCGGGAGCGAATGGGAAATGAAGGTTGGATAGTGATTGCTTTTGTTGGAGTTCAACGCGATACAATCGCGCAGTAGCGCGGCTAATTAAATAGTAGTTTATTTGTTTTCAGTTTTTTAT
>JBBIVS010000490.1:0-3182 GCA_037439605.1 Draconibacterium sp.
GTCCGGAGGAATTGGCTGTGGAACAACATTAACCACAGGTTTTATGCTTTTCAGGTAGGCAAATATTGCACTTACATCTTCATCTTTTAATACCGTAAAATTAAACCATGGCATCGGGGGTAAAAGGATACGCGCACCTTCAATCCCTTTAAATTTCCCCTGCGTGAGAGCTCTTTTAAACTGTTCTTCAGTCCAGGTACCAATTCCCGATTGGTCGGGCGTTAAATTGGCGGCAAACGAAACACCCCACGGGCCGGCGGCAGCTGTTAGGTCGGGATAAAACATGCCAAAACCTTCCTTGATCAATGGATATTTAAATTTCACGATTGGCCTTTCTGACGGATAGCCCGACAACATCAGCTCAGGAATAATTTCCGGTCCGCTTTGCCCCATTTTTTTGGGCGAATGACAATCGTTACAACCCATAATGGTCACAAGATATTCGCCACGTTTTACAATGTCTTCGGGCGATACTGTTTTAACTGCCGCATTGGTTTCGGCTGGTTTTTGATTGCTGTTTGTGCAGGATGTGGTAATCAACACAGAACAAATTGCTGCAAACAACATGATGAGAAAGTTGTTCTTTTTCATGATAAACTATTTTAAAGTTTTAAACTGTTATCCTTATTTTATCTGGTACAAACTGATTTGCCCGATCATCGGCCCCAAGTTGCATTGCTTCCAGCCGGTTTACCTTCATTAAATGACTGTCGAAATGAATAAACCGGATTAAAACAAGCATTACACCGCTAAAAACAACCACGGTTAGGATTACATATTCCCAGCTCAGATTTGAGGTAAGTGGGCCAATTAATCTCGCTCCGGCGGCAAGTCCAAGGTTAGCAATTGCCATAAAAAGAGTGAATTGCGTTGCCGAAATCCGTTTCCAGCAAAGCTGCATTGCGGTAGCAAAAACAGCTATGGTTATAAAGGTGTCGAGAATAAAGAACCCTGCGAAAAAGCCGTAAATGAATATTTCGTGCACCCAATAGTTTTTCATGGATGTAAATGCAATAACAACCAAAATTAGTGTGATTAAGTAAATGGTCATCATTCTTATTTTTCCAAAAAAGTCGATAAGTGCGCCGGCTACAAACATTCCAAGGATTCCGGAAATCAGGTTGACAGTTGAAAATGTTTGCGAATAATGAGTATCCGTCCACCCAAGTTCCTGAACTGTTAAAACAGGTAGCACAGCCCTAATCAGGCCTCTGCCAATGCAATAACCAAAAACGGCAATACCCATAATAATACTTACACGAAGGAAGAACACCTGAAACAGGCTTTTTAAAATAGCTTTCCAACTGTGGAGTTGCAGCTTTACCGCAACTTCAGAAGTTTTGCCTTTTGTCCACGGCATTATTTTTTCGCCGGGCCGTTCCCTGAGTAACACAGGAACAATCATTATCAGTAAAACGATGAACGTTAATGAGGATATAGCATAAAAAAAACCATAAGCGTTAATCATAAAACTGCCCGCGGCAACTGAAGCCGAAATGCCGAGTGTTTTAGAGCCCCACATCAAACCATTTGCCCTCGCCTGCTGATCGACCGGTAAAATATCAATGGCCATTCCATCCACTGCAATGTCCTGAAAAATGGAAAACAGGCTCACGAAAAATGCGGCAGCCATCAGTAATGTTAAATTGTTAAGCGGATCGGGAATAAATGCCATCGACAAAAAACTGGCGACCAATCCACTTTGGCCGAATATAATCCATGGTCGTCTTCGACCCATTGGCAGCCAGGTAAATCTGTCCATTAGTGGCGCTGCAATAATTTTAAAACTCCAGGGAATAAGTGCGATTGCAGTAAAACTGCCAATTTCAGCAGGACTTTTCCCATTCATAGCCAACCAGGCAGGCAAACCAAAAATTACCATTCCTTCCGGAATTCCTTGTGCAACGTACAGCGCAGAAAATGACAAATAACGTAAAACAACATTTTCTGAAAGTGCCGGAAATCGGTCAGTAATGGAAATTTTTATCATTTTTTTTGTACTATACATTTATCCATTGTTCAAAACTCTGGTTGCATTCACCGTCAGGGTAGTTCCAGTCGGGTTTTAGCCTTAGTCCGCTGGTATCGTTTTGTATAAAATCATTTGCCGTTTTGATATCTTCTTCGCGGCGCACTTGAATAAAATACAAACCACCATTATCGTATTCAGTATTTACAATTTCAGCCTCAATATGCTGTACTTTAAGGGCATTAATAATAATATCGGCCTGGCAAATGTTTTTTGTTGCCCATACAAACCCATCGATTCCAGAAATCAGGTTATTTAAACCGATAATGGCTGAAACTTCGATAAGGATTTCAATTGGTAAACCCGGTTTAGTTTCATGATAAAGGGTATCAGGAAGATGCTGTTTTCCACTTTTAAAAACAATTTCTCCCTTATTATTTAATATTCCCCTTACTTTTAACATTGATATTTTATTGCACCGGATTGTGGCTCAACGCTTCCAACCGTTTGTACATGTAGGCCCAGGAATTTTCAAGTGTGCTTCTGAAATTGGCGCGCATTTTATCCGTGTATTCCTTGCCTTTTGCATTTTCAACCATTTTCCAAACCCCGTCGCGCTCAACATCGAGCGCAGCAAAGTTTTTAAAGGGAGTAACCATCATAAAATTGGCGCTTTCAGGACTGCCTCCGTTATAAACATACCATACGCTTCGTTTGTCACCCTCAGATTTTTGAATGATATCGCTGGTTTCCTGCACAATTTCCCTGAACAACATACTGTTTTCAACCCTGAAAAAGGAAACCCAGATTACATTCCAGTCGGAAGCGCCTGTTTTGCTGAATTCAGGAATACTTGTCGCGAAATTGTCTTCGGTGCTTTCAATATGTGGAATAATTTTATCCATTGCAATCTGCCAGCATTTTTTGCCCGCTTCATCATTTTCATCATCCATCTGGGCCCAATTCGGGCTGTTTGATGTTAAGGCGTAAACCGAACCTTTGCCGTTGTATCTTTTCCACATGGTCCAGGTCCATTCTCCCTTGTTTTCAAGATAACAGGCTTTCCATGCTTTTACACCTTCTTCAAACTGGCTTTCATGCCCAACTTTAATGGTAAACTCCGTTGACGAAAAAATAAACTTTTGCTGCGCCCGGGCAGCATTGTTCAATAATAAACCTGCAGCAATTAGGGATATAACCATTGCTGTTCGAA
>JBBIVS010000491.1:0-3180 GCA_037439605.1 Draconibacterium sp.
AGGATTCAGGTCGAAATGTTTAATAACACCTGCAAAATCGATGGCGGCGGCAGCAGTGGCCGGTTCAGTTTCCATTTTCTGGCGGGCAGTGGCGTACAAAACCGAAAGCTCAGGAATATCCAACCCTTCGGTGTGAATCATTTTCCCCACAGACTCACCATAGCCAAGTCCTTCGTAAGCGCCGGCCACCAGCGAAAGATTAATGTAAAAACCAGTGTCATCCCAGATTCCGAACTGCCCGAGGTTAACATTCTCACGCACATCTTCACTTGATTTTCCCTGGTAGGCAAACTCCCAGTCGTGAATAATTCCGGCACCGTTGGTGGCCAAATGTGTTACCCAACCTTCTTTTATCAGTGCGATGAGCGTGGGCGCCATGCCGTTTTTAATGGTATGCGCCCCGAAAGTGAGCACCACCGAACGGTTAAGTAAACGGGCTTTTCTGATGCGTTCCGCTGTTTTTTCAATCAAACTGACTCCTTTTTCTGACAGGTGCTTTGGTTTTTCGTTTACAGGAATCTGGTCGCGTTCGATGTAAACCTTGTTTTTTCTGTTTGCCAGTTGTTTTACATCAAGCAGGTTACGGTCGAATTTTGGATATGGCATCTTTTTAGATTTTTAGTATTGAGTACCGATTATTGAGATTATTTTACTTTCTGCCACTAAGACACGAAGGCACGAAGAATCACAAAGTATAGAAAACTGATTCTTCAATCTTTGTGAAACCTTTGTATCTTAGCGACTTTGTGGCATTTTCTGTTTTTTTTGATACTGGATTCTTGATTCTTGATACTGGATTAGATTAACCACGGATATTTAACAATTCCAATAATTTTGGCAATTGCGAATAATCGGGAACAATCACATCGGCGCCGGCTTTAATCAGGCGGGAACGTTTGCTTTCGTTCAGACTGTATCGTTTGAGTTCGTTGCTGGCAATTCCGATTGTGATGCCGCCGCGTTTGCGTGTTTCGCGGATTTCCACCGGGCCATCGCCAAAAGCAGCCACCTGTCCTTTTCCTGAATCGCCGATGGTATTCAGAATCCTATCGAGTACAATCTTTTTAGCTTCTATGGTTACATCGCCCACAGCGCCATAAATTCCGCCTTCAAAAAGATGGTCGTAACCCAGAATGCGGGCTTCATTTTTTACATCCTCCTCATCGGTACCGCTGGCGAGATATAGTTTTACCCCGGCTTTGTACAGTTTTTCGAGCAGCAAAACCGCATTTTTCAACGTAAAATCTTCCAACGCCAGTTCGCCACGGGTGAGTTTGGCTTCGCGCACTCTCACCATTTTCAGCAACTCTTCGTTATAAATTGCCTTGTAGCCAAATTCATCCAAAATTTTATCGGCTGGAACCAAACCAAATTCCTTTACCAGTTCAACAAGCCCTTTCATCTGCACTAGTGTTTGAATGCCTGTTGTTTTATCAATAAAATCAACTACCCGCGTGTGTACTTTGTGATAAAGTGCTTCGTCGGCATCCTGAAAATGGTCGCCAAGAATGGCTTTCATCATCATGGGTTGCATGATGTGTTCCCAGCCTTCGCGCAGGGTTGAAATAGTTCCGTCGTGGTCGAAAATAGCGTGTTTAATATTCAGTGGCTGAGTCCATTCGTTGATGATTTCAATTTCGGAGCCGTTCCAGTATTTGGCATGACGAATATCTTCGGCAAGTTCCGGACTGTACACAAAATCGGGGTCGGCACCAATATTCATAATTTCCCCGGGACTTGCAGTACCGGTCTGAAACAACTTTTGCACAGTAACACCGGCAACATACGAACCGATTTCGGCAGCAATTTCTATACTGTAACCCGCAGCCAGCGCTGATGCCGCCCCTGCAAGATAACTGTCGCCGGCTCCAACCGGGTCAACTTTCGAAATAATCATCAACCCATCAATATTGGTGACGCCATTTTCGTTTACGATTAACGACCCACGGGCTCCACGGGTGATAAACAGTGGCTTTCCAAATTTTTCGTAAAGTTTTGTGGCTGCTTCCTTCACTTCGGAATACAAAACCACATCGGTTGCATCCTTTTTGAAACCGCCTAAAATAGCAGCTTCCGTGTCGTTCATTTTCCTGTAGGCTCCTTCATACGATGCACTGTAATTCCGGCTGTCAACAATGAATATTTTTTCAGGAAAATGCTGAATCACCTGAGTAATCTGCTTTCTGAAATATTCGGTATGAATACCCGATAACACCTGTTGGTTGATAATGATGATATCAACATCGGGGATTTCGGCCACCAGATTATTGATGAGTTTGTCAGCAGTAAGCTTCGACAGTTTGTTGAAATTTCCAAAGTCGATGCGGCTTTGCTCGGTATCGCCCACATACGGTTTTGTATAAACATGTGTTGACCAGTCTTTTTCCTGAACCAGGAGATTTTTTGGATTAATGCCGTTTTGTTTCATCACCTTTACCATCTCGGTTCCAAACGGGTCGGGGCCGATAACACCAAACGCCCGCACATCCTTAACTCCCATGGCAGTGATGTTGTTTGTAACATTTCCGGCTCCGCCCAGCGAGTATCTTTGCTGCTTTATGGGGCGGGTCATTAGACCGGTTTCAATGGAAATCTCACTCTTCGATTCGTCGATGAACCAATAAGCATCGAGACAAAAATCGCCCAAAACGGCAATTTTCACCGTTTTGATGTCGTCGATAATTTTTTGAAGAAGTTCTTTTTTCACTTTATTCTTATTTATATTTTCAACTGATATAATGCTTTCTATCTCATGCTTCCAAAAGATTGACTTCCCTAATTTTTCCCTTACTCAACCGGAGTGTTTTAATTTCGCAAGCTCCAAAACTGCCGCTCCACTGAGTTCCTGCAAATGTCAGGTCGAGTTTTGTGTCGGTTGCAGCCCCACAGGTTTCAACACAACGGATGATGATATCATCGTTTCCTTCGGCCTGTTTTACCGACGTAACAATTATATTGGGTTTATCACACGACAGGAATGAACCCGATTTGGGCAGTTTGCCACTATGAATTCCCTGGTAAATGGAAACTGCCGGTGCAATAAACTCTTCGGTCACACGGGTAATGTTATTTTCCTTCCATGTACCGGTGTGCGGCACCAGTTTCATTCTGAAAGTCTGAATCCCCTGAACCATCCAGTAATGTTCAGCATTTATATCGAGCACTTTTGGGTTGTGGTGG
>JBBIVS010000492.1:0-3172 GCA_037439605.1 Draconibacterium sp.
TTAATCGGTGCCTCAAAATCAACATATTCAGTTACCTAATTGTACTTTTAAAAGTCCCCCTCCGGGGGATTCAGGGGGCTTTTTCCACCGCCGGAATCCCTTTCTCCATCCACTCCGGCATCGGTTCCCCTTTTAAATAATGGTCGAAAAACTGCGCCATGCGAATTTGAAAATCTTCTTTGTCGCGGAGTTTGGTGGGCCAGTGGTCGGCTTCGTTGTAATTGAGCAGCCAGGCCGGTTTTTGCAAACGGCGCAATCCGGTAAAAAACTCGATTCCCTGGTACCACGGCACCGCACCATCGTCGTCGTTGTGCATAATTAAAATGGGCGTGTTTATTTTATCCAGCGTAAAAATCGGCGAATTTTCGATGTACCGCAGCGGCGATTCCCAGATTGATTTTCCGATGCGGCTTTGCTGGTGTTCGTACTGAAAAGAGCGGTTTAATCCCGAAGTCCAGCGGATTCCACCGTAAGCGCTAAACATGTTAACAACCGGCGCCCCCGATTCGATGGCTGCAAAAAGATTGGTTCTTGTTGCAATATATGCCACCTGGTAACCGCCCCAACTGTGGCCCTGCGCACCGATGTGTTTTTCATCAACAAAACCTTTTCCAATTAACGCGGTAACGCCCGGCATTACACAGTTGAATGCATCTTCGCCAGGGTAGCCTTCCTTGTAATAAATATCGGGATTAAATACCAGGTAACCATTGCTTGTATAATAATGATAATCAATGGTTGAGCGGTGCAGTTCGGGCATCCGGTAACTGAACAGTTCCTGCGAACTTTTTTCATAGAAATTCACAATCATCGGGTATTTTTTTCTTGGGTCGAAGTTTTCGGGTTTGTGCAGTGTACCTTCAAGTTTTCGCCCATCGAGCGAAGTCCACGAAACCAGTTCGGCAGTTCCCCAGATAAAATCCTTCTGTTGAGGAGCGGCATTGCTGATTTGAACCTGCTTTTTGAAACTCAAATCGGTAACTAACAGATTTGGGTAGGTCTGAAAATCTTCTTTGCTGAAAACAATTAAATCTGAATCCTTTGCCTTTTTCGGGGTGTTCAGACTAAAATTTCCTGAAATGATTTCTTTGGGTTCAGCTTTTTTATTCAAATCGAGCGAATAATAACCATCGGCACGGGTAATTTCATTGTGGCAGGTCAGAAACAGCGGTTCTTTTGGATTCATTCCTTTTTCATCTCCTCCGCCAAACCTGCGTGAACCGGTTTCCTGATCGAACCGGAAAAGGCGGTAACTGGTATTTTTTTGCCTTCCGTTTTGGGTAAGATTTATCGGATTTTCCCGGTTTTCAGGATTCACTTTCCAGATATCAAACCTGTCATAAACCAAAAAGGCTTCGTCGTTTTCCAGCCAACCGGCAGCACGATATCCGTCGGGGAAATTGGGTACATCGTTTAATTCATCGGCACATTGAATTATTGCAGGCGAAGTTATCCTGAATTCCGTTTCCGTTTCAATATTGAAGGAATACCATGATGTATCAATTGCATTATACCAGTACAAATATTTTCCTTCGGGCGAAACCTGCGGAGTGGCCCGGATGTCCTTTTTTATCATTTCCGCCACTCCGGTTTGAATATCGACAAGATAAAAATCGTTGTGTTCGGGGCTGCCTTCCCACATGCTTTGCACGGCGTACGGGCGGTTCGACCACGCCAAAAGTTTATCTGAGTCACCTTTTTTTATTGTCCTGATTCCGCTAAAAACAGTGGTTTCCAACTGAACAGCTTTTTCCGAATCCAGATGAAAAACTGCGAGATATGACTTTTTTAAGTCGCGGCTTTTATTCACGATTTGTGCCGATTGCAGTTCTTCCTCGTTCCAGTGCCAGATATCCAAAACCGGAATTTCCTCGTCGAGGATGGTTGTGTCTTTTGGCGCTTTTTTAGGAGCAGTTCCAAAAAACAACCGGTTTCCGTTTTCAGAAAACGACAAACGACCATTTTCGCTGATTTCCCATTTTTCAGGAATTGCAGAACCTGAATTATTCAAAATTTCCAAAGCTTTTTCAGTGTTGTTCCAGTAATACAAACTGAAATTGCCTGCATCTTTCTTTTTAACGGAAACGTCGGCAATAAAAGCAACTCTTTCACCGGTTTTATCGGTGGTGAGTTCCCTGAATTTTCCTTTTCGGTCGTATATTCTTTGAATTGAATTTTCCGGCAGGTCCAGTTTATAAATTCCGGCGTCAAAAGTGCTGTCTTTTCCTTCTGAAATAAAAACCAGTGATTCCTTTTCTTCAGCAAAAATGTAACTGCTCACCGCCGGAAATTCACTGGTAACGCCTGTTTTCAGGTTCCTCACAAACAATGGATATACTTTCTCATCCTCCGCCTTTGCCTCCGTCTTCGCCTTCGCCTTTCCCTCCGCCTTCTGTGCTGTGTCTTTCGCAGCTTCAGTCTGATATGCAATCCAACCTGCCCATTTTTCAGGCACTTTCACCGAAATCAGTTTTTCAATCGTATCGGTTTTCTGGTTTTCAAGATTAAAAACAGCCAGTTTGTTAACGGGTAAATCCTCTTTTTTGGTCTTTTTAAGTTTCAACTGCCGGATGGTATCTTCTGCGGGTTTTAACGTATAAATCACAAATTTCGAATCGAAGGTGATTTTTGCATCAGTTCCGCATTTTACCGATGTAATTTCTTCTGCTTTCGGAGTTGTTATTTTCAGCGTTGGGTCGCCTTTCCAGGGTTCCTGTTTGTAAACAATGTATTTGCCGTCGTTCGAAATTACGGTTTCGGTTATTCGTTCCCATTTCAGAATATCATCGTGGGTAAGCGGTTTTTTGGTTGACTGGGCAAAAACAGATTCAGCAAAAAACAGAAAGGAGATAAAAATTACAGCATTCTTCATCATTCAAAATGTTTGATTTTTTAAAGGTGGTTAAAGTATAAATATTTTCAGAAGTTGCAATGGGTGCAGCGGATTCCAATCCGCTGTTCTTAAATCGCGGATTGGAATCCGCGACACCCAATTTTGAAAACCGGCTAAACTCTATTTTGTATATTTGCGGAAATTTTTAACATGTCAGAATTCACAAATCATAAAGAAATACGTGTTACCCAATTGGTGAAACTCTTTGATGGAATTTTAAAAGGTGAAAACCTGGGTCAGTTGGTTGCTGATAATCAGAAACTCATCGAATCAACAGTT
>JBBIVS010000493.1:0-3164 GCA_037439605.1 Draconibacterium sp.
GTTCAACCGGGTAATGCCCTTCAAAACTGATTTCAAGCGCCACCGGTTTTATCTCCTGCACTGGTATTTCAATTTGCTCTCCTTCGGTATTTACCCCGTTTTTCGCCAACACCTGCAGCGCGTGTTTTGTGCCCATTTCGTACACATCGTTCAGCGAAACGGTGGTGTATTTAAAATCCATGTCTTCCACGGGGTAAACCGCCTTTTTCCATTCCTCCGGCAAGTTCGAATAGCCCAGGATTGTTCCCAGAATACCTCCCGCGCTGGCCGGATTGCAATCCGAATCTTGTCCGCAGCGGGTTGAAATATCGAGGGTTTTTGCGTAATCGGCGTCTCCGTAAAGCAAACCAACCACAATGTAGGCAGCGTTAATTTTGGCGTCGATGTTAAAGTCGCGGAAAACGCCGTCGGGGCAGCCAATATCGTGCGACCATTTATTCTGGATTTCGTTCCAGGTTTGAGTCCAGTCGGTTGGGTACCGTTTATGCCATGCAATTACATCGGCAATACACTGGTAAAACTGCGACTCCTGCGGGATGGTTTTCAGGGCTTCAGTCACCACAAAATTCACATCGTTTGAAACAAACGACAGGGAATACATGGCTGCCACGTAAACACCACCATACCAGCCATCTCCGTAATTCATAATGTGGCCAATTTTATCACAAATTTCCGAAGCAGTATTCACCATTCCCGGTGACATTAATCCGGCAAAGTCGGCTTCAATCTGAAAATCGATGTCATCGGCGTGCGGATTATTCAGCCAGTGACCCGACTGCGGCGGCATAATCCCGTTCAGGATATTGTAACGCCCGGCCTGGTTAGCATGCCAAAGCATATATTCAGCATTTGCATACGCCTTTCCATGCGAACTGGCAGGAGCATCAATTCCCTCTTTTTCAAAAACATCAACAAAAGTGAGGTCCATATAAACATCGTCATACAATCCAGGTGCATTTTGATAGTACCACAGGCACCGGGTTGAATCCCACGGAATGACAACAGAATCAGGAATCATCACACCGTTGTACCTGAATTCGGTCGGACCGCCATAGGTGCAGCCAATAACCTGGCCAGCCCAGCCGCCTTTGATTTTATCCTGAAGTTCGGATTTGGTGATTAAAGTTTTCAGATTTTGATTTTTCTCGCCCGCTGGTTTTACGGTACATGCCACTATCATTGCAATGGCCATTAGAAAAGTAAGTTTTTTCATAGGTAATATTTATTAAAAATTCTATTCAAAATAGCTGAAATTCAATGTTTCATCTAAAATAGTTATTTAATTGAAATTTCACTATTTTCTCAGTTAAAACACTTCTGTCATCAAAAGATATGTTAACGAAATAAACACCAGGAATAAAGTTAGTCATGTTTATAACATTTAATTCCTTTATATCCGCAGTTTGATATATAATTTGCCCAAGAACATTAAAAAGTGTTATCCTTTTTGCTTTCGTATAAGAATCGCCTAAATTGATATAAAGTTTATCAGTAACGGGATTGGGCGTAATCAAAATATTTTCTCCATCAGGTTTCTCAGGCACTAATTTAATACAATCGCTTTTAAAATTACTTAACTGTACATCGCCAACTATGCGTCCGTTATATGCGCTATTTCCCTGTATATTCTCAAAACCGGTCTGAAAATCATAATAAGCAATAAGTCCAACTTGTGTTTCAGCATCCTTTAAATTTGAAAATGCAAATTGTCTCAACTGGCTTTCAGTTCGTGCAACAGTCCATATTCTTACTTCATCAATGTATCCCCATAGCTGTGTAAACCAATTCGGATTTAGTCCCGCTGAGTAACCAATTTTTGTTAACAGGGAATTTGTAATTAAGTCTCCTGTAACATCCACAGAATCAACAAAACAACTATCGAGAAAAAATCGCAACATGCTACCATTATAAACCATTGCAATATGATGGCAATTATCAGCAGAAACAGGCACCGGTTTAGTTGCATAAAATCCGGAAGTAGTATTTATTTCTGCATGATCTGGTCTTAATAAATAGTTGACATCGGTGTTGTCATAGTGTTTAGATACTATATCGTGGTAGGGCGTGGAGGTGCAATTTGCATTATTAGATATCAAATTAAATGATGCTTCAACAGTTAACTTATATCCTGAAATCGAGACATTTCCTATTTCAACAAAGTTTAAACATGAGCTTGCGGTGTTTCCGAAATATGCCCATTTGTTTTGAGACATTAAGTTGCTCCTGAAAATAATCGAAAATACAAATAGGAAAAGAATTAATACTTTGCTTTTCATATTTGCCTATTCCTTATCGTTTTCATTTTTTTTTGCCTCGTCCCAAATCACATCCATTTCAGCCAAACTCATGTCGCGCAGCGATTTGCCTTTTGCCAGTGTCTCGCTTTCAAGATAATTAAATCGTTTTATAAATTTCAGGTTGGTGCGTTCCAATGCCGATTCGGGATCAACGCCATAAAGTCGTGCCGCATTTACCAATGCAAAAAAGAGGTCGCCAAATTCGGCTTCAATCTTATCTTTGTCAACCTTGTCGATTTCTCTGGCCAGTTCGTTGATTTCCTCCTTTACCTTTTCCCACACCTGCTCGCGGTATTCCCAGTCGAAACCAACACCGCTGGCCTTTTCCTGTATGCGGTTGGCTTTCACCAGCGCGGGCATGGAAGCCGGAACTCCTTCGAGAACGCGCTTATTTCCACCTTTTTCCTTCAGTTTCAGCGCTTCCCAATTTTCAATCACCCGGCGCGAAGAATCTTTTACATCAACCTCTCCAAAAACATGCGGGTGGCGGAAAATAAGTTTTTTATTGATTCCCTCCAAAACATCGCCCATATCGAAAGCGCCTTTTTCGGAACCGATTTTTGCATAAAAAACAATATGGAGCATCAGGTCGCCCAACTCTTTTTTTATGCCATTCAAATCGTTTTGCAAAATGGAATCGGCCAGTTCGTATGTTTCCTCGATGGTTAGTTTGCGCAACGATTCGAGGGTTTGTTCCCTGTCCCACGGGCATTTCTCGCGGAGTTGTTCCATGATTTCCAATAATTCTCTGAAGGCGGCAACTTTTCTTTCCATAAGGTGCGAATAAAATTCCCCGAATTTAACCATTCCTGAACACTTCACTGCAAAACGCCGGTCAAAGTTTTTCACATTTCAGATTCGATTTAT
>JBBIVS010000494.1:0-3152 GCA_037439605.1 Draconibacterium sp.
TTTATGGGCGACAACCAAAAAGGAGCGCACCAGTAGATTATCGAGTTCGACAAAATGCCAGGAGACCTCGACTTTTTTATCACTGCACTCGACAATTCGCTGAAAACCCTGAACTCAGATTACGAAGCCAAACGGCACAAAAACCTCACACTCGAAAAGCCTCACGTTATAGTTGCCCCAAAGGGAACTTTTTACCAGTGGATGAAGAGCCGGCAGAAAATTGGCGGACAAAACAAAATACCACGTTTGTCGAACGACCGAAAATATCTTGACGAACTTTTAAAAATGATTAACGGGTAACCCAAATTTTTATAATTTAGACCCTCAAATTTTATTTGATATGCACATTGCAGTAGCAGGAAATATTGGCGCCGGAAAAACAACCTTAACCGAGCTTTTGGCAAAACATTACAAGTGGACTCCACATTACGAAGATGTTGACGAAAACCCTTATCTGAATGACTTTTACAACGACATGCAGCGTTGGTCGTTCAATCTTCAAATTTACTTTCTGAATTCGAGGTTTAAGCAAATTACCGATATCCGGAAATCAGGAAAATCCATTATTCAGGATCGCACAATTTACGAAGATGCAGAGATTTTTGCGCCCAACCTGCACAGCATGGGTTTAATGAGTACCCGCGATTTTAATAACTATAAAACTTTGTTCGATTTAATGGTGAGCGTAATCCAGGCGCCTAACCTGCTGATTTACCTCCGGGCTACTGTGCCAACGCTTGTCAACCAGATTCAAAAACGCGGCCGCGAATATGAAAGTTCAATCAGGATTGATTATCTGAAGCAACTTAACGACAGGTATGAAAAATGGATAAGCGGCTATAAGCTTGGCAAACTATTGATTATTAATGTTGATGACCTCGACTTTACCACAAAACCCGAAGATTTGAGTTTTATTATCGACAAAATTGACGCACAAATTCACGGGTTGTTTTAAGTAGTTTTCGCAATTTTCCCGATTTCTTCATTAATTGCAGGCCACTGGCTGTCGGGCAGGTTGGCGCCCATAACTTCAACCACTTTACCCGAGATAAAAGCGGCTATTTTTCCGCAGGTTTCCAAATTGTAACCATGTGTCAAACCGTAGAAGAAACCTGCCGCATAACTGTCGCCAGCGCCGGTTGTGTCAATTGCATTTGCTTTAATCGCGCCCACTTTAATTACTTCGCTGCCCCCTTTAATCAATGAGCCTTGTCGGCCCACTTTTACAATGGCGAGTTCGCACATTCCGGCAATTTCGTGAAGCGCCTGTTCAGGTTCTTTTCCTGTAAAACTTCGGGCTTCCTCTTCGTTGGCAAAAACAATATCAACATGGTTCTTTATTAAATCTTTCAGAAACCCGAGATTGGCTTCCACCACATTGAAACTGGCTAAATCGATGGACACTTTCAATCCGGCCGCTTTAGCCATTTCAACTCCCGTTTTTATCAAATTCTGGTTAAAAACCAGGTAGCCTTCCATGTACGCATATTGATATTGCTGAAAAATACCGGGCGTGAAATCGGCGGGTGTTAATTCAGCCGCTGCGCCCAGATAAGTTGCCATGGTGCGTTCAGAGTCGGGGCTAACCAAACCCATTACGCGTCCGGTTTCTTTTTCACTCAATTGAAGATGGGTGTTGATTCCCCTCTTTTCAAAGGCATGTTTAAAAACCTGTCCAAATTCATCGTTGCCAATTTTTCCCAAATAGCCTCCCTTGCCGCCTAAACCCGCCAAAGTGCGCATGGTGTTTGCCACCGAACCACCGGTCGATATTTCACTTTTATCTGAAAAAACAGTTTCATAAATTTTCCTTGATAGTTCGGCATCCACAAGGGTCATGCTTCCTCGCGGCAAACCAAATTTTTCAAGTACCAAATCATTGTCTAAAACTGTAATAATATCAACGAGTGCATTTCCCACGCCTAATACAGAGGGTAAATTTGTGTTGTTTTTCATCATAATTATTTTAAGTTTTCCCGGCAATCCGACTTCAATTATTTCTTTCCTGCAGCTTCCCTCACTTTTGCTGTTTCGAAATAAAGATGAAATATTGTATTGAAAGCCGCCGTGTTGGTGGAAGATAATTTTGATTCATATTGTTACGTTATGTTTCCTTCGAATGAAAAACGATGTATCCATGATACTTTCGTACCTCCAATAATCCTGACCCGGTTAATCGAATCGTATCTCGAATTCCAAAAAGGTTCAACACTTATGTATGGTATTAACGAAGTATTGTTTTTTAGAAACACTTTCTCAATCATTGCACGGTAACGAAAACGGTAAGAAAAAGTTGGATCCTTTCCAACCCACCGGTTTTCAAACCTGATGCGATTCGAGAGAAGTACCAGCCGTTTAAGCAAAAGCCTCCGGTGCAATTCAGCAAACAGCATATCTTCAGTGTAACTTTCACTTTGGTCGTAAAAACTCCAGCCACCCATGTAATTACCGCGTGCCATCCATACTTTCAATGCCTGTGCGCGGTTTTGGTCTGCCATTTTGGTAAAGAAAAAGCGTTTCGAATATCCGAAGGAATAATCAGCCTTAAAAGCAAGGTTAAAATCGCGGGTATTACTCTCCATACAACGGGTTATTGTAGCAAATGACGACAAACGGAAATCAGGCGTAATTTTGTACCAAACATCTGTTTCAGGCCACAACTCAAAACTTGTATTTTGCGCATAAGCACTTGTTAAAGTTGCAAGCCAAACAATCAATCCGGCGCATAACAGTTTCAACTGCTGGTTAAAAGTTTTCCAATAAGCTTTTACTAACATTTTAATGAATAGCATGAGAAATGCAAAAGTACAGAAATAGTTGATTTTGAAAACAGTTTTTATTCCGGGTAAAATTAAATTTCAGCAAATTTCAAAAAATAAAAAAGGCATCCGGGGAATCGGATGCCATAAAAATGTGTGTAATATATAGTTACTGTTTGTAGAAGGGTAAAACCAGGTAGGTGTATATAATACATCCCATGCATATACCAAGCGCAAACTCGAGCGATGCAAAAAATACAAGTATTCCGCCAACAGCAAATGCAACGGTATTTAAATCAAGTAAAAAGAGTAAAACAATGGCAACCGACATAACAAAACCAATTCGTGCCGCAAAAATTTTAGGCGCCTTATCGATACTTTTCTTATCGAGTT
>JBBIVS010000495.1:0-3144 GCA_037439605.1 Draconibacterium sp.
TAAACAACTTTGAACTGTTCAATCAAAACCAAAGTATTACCATTGACGGTAATATTTCGAAAGACAGCACCGAATTGCTTTTTGCCAATTTTAAAAACATCAACCTCGAATACTGGCAACAAAACCTCACTGATAGGAAATCGATAAAAGGAACTGCAAGTTGTTCGGTAATAATTTCTCAACTTTACGAACAGCCACTGATTTTAGCCAATGCAAACATTAATAATCTGACGTATAAAAATCAATTGATAGGAAATTTTGATTTTCACAGCAACTGGGACAGTACTAAACTCGAATTAAACTCTGACCTAGAAATTACCAAAAACAGCAAACGAAGTTTGCAGGCAAGCGGCTCGTTTAACCCAAATACCAAAGCGTTCGAATATACAGTAAAAGCCGATAGTTTGCCTCTAACCCTGCTTGAAACTGTAATTTCCGACCCGTTCTCCGAATTCAGCGGAAGAGTATCGGGTTTAATCCGAATCAGCGGTACTACCAGTAAAATTTTGATGGACGGCCAGGCAAGAGTTTCTGATGGTTCGCTTGTAATTGACTATACCAAGACCAAATATTTTATCGATGACGTAGTCTATTTCAAATCGGATACCATTCAGTTTAAGGATTTGAATTTTTCAGATATTCACAAAAACCGCGGCAAACTGAATGGAATATTGGTACATGACAACTTTGAAAATATGCTGTACGACCTTACTTTAGTCTCGCCAAAAATTAAAGTAATGAGCACAAAAATGAGAGATAATGAACTTTTTTATGGCGATGTTTTTGCCAATTGCAAATTAAAGGTTCAAGGCCAGGGTTTAAAGGTGGTTTTAAGCGGTTCGATAACCAGTTTGCCTGGCACTAACGTAAATATTTCGATGGGATATGAAAATACTATTGAACAATACGATTTTCTTGAATTCGTAAATACAAGCACTATTAAAGCTGAGGAAATGTATTTTTATAATCCGCCCAAAACCGATTTTACAATCAGTTTCAATATTGAAGTAACCCCCGATGCAAAAATTCAACTCATTTACAATTCTCAAATTGGCGATGTAATTAAGGCTGAAGGCGAAGGAATCTTGCTTTTTGAAATGAATAAATACGGCGAAATTTCGCTTGCAGGCGATTACACTGTTGTTAAGGGAGATTATCTTTTTACTTTACAAAGCATTTTGAACAAGAGATTTACAATAGCGCCCGGTGGGACGATTGTTTGGTCGGGCGACCCATACAACGCAATTATCAACCTTTCGGCAATTTATAACCTTAAAACTTCGCTTAGCGATTTAGGCGCATACAATAATAACAATGCAAACTATCTATATCAACGTATTCCGGTTGAATGTATTATTCTTTTAACAGAGGAATTAATTAACCCGACAATTAATTTTAAAATTAATTTTCCGGAAGAAAATGAAATGGTAAAAAATGAACTTCAGCAATACATCAACACCGAAGAAGAGATTAATAAACAAATACTTTCGCTTATTGTGCTTGGGAAATTTTACACTCCTGAATATATGCGCGGACAATACCAGACACAAAACCCGAACATGATCGGGAATACAGCCAGTGAACTTTTTTCGAACCAGCTCAGCAACTGGCTTTCGCAAATCAGTAAAAATGTGGATGTTGGCTTTAAATATCGCCCCGGAAACTCGATTACGAACGACGAACTTGAACTTGCGCTTAGTACCCAGATATTTAATGACAGGGTTATACTGAATGGAAATATCGGGAATAATGTAAATCCCGAATCAAAAAACAGCAGCCAAATCGTGGGCGATGCTGATATTCGGGTAAAACTGACGCCAAATGGCAAAATCCAGTTAAAAGCGTACAACCATTCAAATAACGATTTAATATACGAAACGGCCCCATACACGCAGGGAGTCGGACTTTCGTTTAAGGAAGAATACAACTCGTTCGAAGAACTGATTCACAAAATAGGTTCGGTTTTTAAAAAGAAGAAATAGCCGGATATTAAATCCTGATTGTTCATAACTCGCTCGCATGACATTGTTACAATACGTTAGCATTATTTTTTATTGGTTATTTTCGCATGGTATAATATTTGACATTATATGGCGTTTTTGAATTAGTGTAAACAAAGGAAAAAAATAGAAAAACTCATGTTTAAATTATTGCTGATACAAACAGATTTGCCACAGCAAATGGGAGCAGTGGCCGCCCAACCTGAAGGGATTTCCACAAAATTTATAGATCTTGCCTTCAAGGGCGGATGGATTATGATTCCTATTATTTTGTTGTCGGTTATCGCGGTCTATATTTTCTTCGACCGCTATTTTGCCATTAAAAAAGCAGGGAAATTTGACACCAGTTTGCTGGATAAAGTTAAAATATACATTACCGGTGGAAAAATTGACGCGGCAATTGCATTATGCAAAAGTACCGATAATCCGGCATCGCGCATGCTCGAAAAGGGAATCAGCCGCATTGGACGGCCATTGACAGATGTAAATGCCGCCATCGAAATTGTGGGAAACCTCGAAATTTCGAAACTCGAAAAAGGTTTGCCAGTATTGGCCTCAGTAGCCGGCGGGGCGCCAATGATTGGATTTTTGGGAACTGTTATGGGAATGATCCAGGCTTTTTACGACATGTCGAATGCAGGAAATAATATCGACGTAACCCTTTTATCGGCAGGTATTTACCAGGCAATGGTAACAACTGTGGCAGGTTTAATAGTTGGGATTATCGCCTATTTTGCGTACAATATTCTGGTGGCCAACGTTGAAAAAGTGGTATTTAAAATGGAAGCCACTACATCTGAATTTATGGATTTATTAAACGAACCGGCATAAACCAACTTTAATGGCACTGAAACGAAGAAATAAAGTAAATGCCCAGTTCAGCATGTCGTCGATGACCGATATTGTATTTCTGCTGCTCATATTTTTTATGGTTACATCAACTTTGGTTGCGCCCAACGCTTTGAAACTGTTGCTACCTCAAAGCAACAATCAAACTTCGGCAAAACCAATTACAACCATTTCAATAACGCAGGATTTAAAATATTATGTGAATGATAACGGTGCGTTGAAACGGGTGGCCTTTCAGGAAATAGAACCTTTTTTACAAAACAGGTTTGGTGTTGGAAACGATGAAATTTATATT
>JBBIVS010000496.1:0-3139 GCA_037439605.1 Draconibacterium sp.
CAATGTCGAACAGGTTTTCAACATTGTAAAACACAACCGTCATGTTTCTTTTTTTTATGTACCCGGCATTAATAAATGAATGTACAATTACAGTCAGTACAAAGCTCACAGCCAGTACTGACAATGTGAGCAAAACAGCTCTTTTACTTCTCATAAAGTCAAATTTTGTTCTCAGTTTAAATTTCCTGGCCTATGGTAACTTCGTAATAATCAGTTGCCAGTGTGGCCATCATACCGGCTGCGATTGCTGCCTCAATACCCAACAGGGCATCTTCAAATACTTCGCAAACTGCGGGTTCAACACCCATAAGTTCAGCACATTTTAAAAAAGTATCGGGGAAAGGTTTTGGCCGGCTCACATCTTCAGCCGAAACAAGGATGTCGAAATATTTATCAAGCTCTAAAATCTTCATGGTTTTCCAAGCTAAACGCCTGTATCCGCCTGTTCCAACAGCCATCGGCATTTTCCCGTGGTACTTTTTAGCCAGTTCCACAACCGGAGCAACCGGTTTCATTTTATGCATTATTTTTTCGTATTCCCGTTCTTTCAAATGACCAATTTCTTCGGCATTCATTTTTGTTCCAAACTGCTCATTAAGTTTTTCAATGGTACCCACTGCCGGGATTCCGGCCAAAGTTGCGAAAAGCTCCGGTGTGAAATGAATCCCATACTTCACAAGAATATGTTTGTAGGCCAGAAAATGCACAGGCATTGTATCAGCAAGTGTTCCATCCAGGTCAAAAATCAGCGCTTTTGCTTTGGGATTTATTGTTAATTCTCTCACAGCTCTCTTTTAATTACTTATCACCGGTCAAAATTAGCTTTTTTATTTCCGCGCAAAAATAAAATTTCAACAACCGCGAAAATTTGCCAACTTTGTTCATATAAAATAAATATCAGTAAATGAACGACACACTTTTATACACGCTGCCCCAGTGGTTTGTATTTGCCGCCATTTTTGTTACCGTTTATGGTTGGATTGAGCATAAAAAACCATTCAGAATTATAGGAACTTCCATTTTTATATTGCTTGGAATTTTTTCCCTGTTTGTGATTTTTGGCGATTATCTGGCAGCAAGTAAATATCTGACTCCTGAAGAAATTGTCAATCAGCAGATTTATGAGGACACGGAGGAAGAAATACCTTTTATTGGGAAATTGTTACCCGCCTACATCAGTTTTATTTTGGCTGCAATTCTTGCCATTCCGGCTATTATCCTCGAAGTCAGGAATAAAAAAAGTTACCAGTGGTTTACTGTAATTACCGGGCTCATTTCACTTTTTGGCTTCTTTATTATTGTTGGAGTAATAAAGTATTTGTAGCCAAAACTGTTATTTCACTTGCCAGCAGGTCAGCATTTCCTGGTCTTTTACATAAATTTTATCGCCAACCACAAGCGGATGGGCGTACACTTCAGTTTCGGAAACCTTGTAGCTTACCTTTTGAATGTATTTTTCAGGATTTGGCTCACTAATCAGCATTCTGCCATGAGCTGGAAGCGACATTAAAACTTTCCCCAAATCGAGTATAGAGGCGAACCGGTTTTGAGAAGTGCTATCGGCCCAGCAGGTTTTCCCGGAAACTGCATTTAAACAATACATTTTGCCAAGCCGGGCTTCATGGGCATATAAATACCCGTCTTTTAAAACCGGGGTATTGTAGGAAGTGCCAAAATCCGGATTTATCCAGTTCTCAGTCACAGTGTAAGAATCTCCCGATTTTTCAACTTTTAATGATTTTGTTCCTTTACCCTGTCCGCAAACAATAATGTTTTGACCGTCGATAACAGGAGTTGATGAATTGTAAAACCGTTGTTCTCCGGGAGTAGGAACTTTCCACAACAATTTACCGGTTTTTGAAATTCCAATGACATCGGTTTCTGTTTGCAGAACGATTATTTCTTCATTTCCGATTTTCATAAGCAAAGGTGAAGAATAGGTGCTGGGTTCTTTTAAAGTCCAGATTATGTCGCCGTTATCGGCATTAAAAGCCACCACTGTGCCATTTTCCTTTCCATTTAAATGGGCAATACATTTCCCCTCAACAACAAGTGGCGACATGGCAGCAAAGAATACGGGAACTTCTGTATAAGATTCATTTTTCCAGATCGATTTACCGGTATTTGCGTCGAGGCAATTGATTAAGCCGCCGGCACCAATAAGATAAACCTTGCCGTTTTTAACTGTCGGAGTGCTTCGTGGCCCGGGGTGTGTGCGTGCCCCACCGGTAACTTCCGGTGCCGGATTCAGTATTGTACTCCAGATTTTTTTGCCGGTTGCAGCATCAATGCAAAGTGCAACTTCATTCTCTTCCTGTTTTACGTTCAGAAAAAGTTTACCGGCAACAAAAGCAACCGAGGCATCGCCCAAACCCACTTTTTGCTGCCAAACCTGGGTGAGCTGCCCGGGCCACACAGTGGGCAAAATAAAACCTTTTACAATACCATCGCTGTTTTCACCACGCCAACCAGGCCAATCCTGACCCTGTATCCCGCTTAAAATAAAAAGGGAAAAAACGATCGCAAACAATTTTTTTGTGACTTCTGAAGTTTTCATCGGATTAGATTTTGATTTTCTGTTAAAGATAATTGTTTTCAGTAAACTTTATCGTGGAATTAATAAATATCAATTATCTGTTTTAGTGAAACTTCTGAAGACAATTTATTAATAAAAATTTCAAAAAAACATCAACCTGTTGGTTTTGTATTTTCTTGTTTTCTATCTTTCGCCGGAAAAAATAAGTTGTATCATTTAAAATCATTTTCGCATGAATCCACAGGCTGAAGAACTCAACAGGATTATTCAGGAAAAAAACAGTGTTGTTTACGAACTTCTTTCGGAAAGAGGGAAAGAAATTTATTTCCCGAAAAAGGGAATTTTGGCACAGTCAGCCGAAGCTGCCAAAGCCAGTATCAACGCTACCATTGGCACAGCGGTTGAAGACGACGGTTCTCCAATGCGGCTCGATTCAATTGCATCGAAGGTTAATTTAAAACCCGAAAAGATGTTTTTGTATGCGCCAAGTTACGGGCGGCCTGACATCAGGGCCGAATGGAAGAAAATGATTTATAAAAAGAATCCATCGATGGCAGGCGCCGAAATCAGTCTGCCCGTGGTTACCAACGCGTTAACTCATGG
>JBBIVS010000497.1:0-3138 GCA_037439605.1 Draconibacterium sp.
GATTTAATAATAGAATAATACAAACCGATATTGAGTTAAAAGTGGTTTAAATGAAATCTGTGGCTCAATAACTTTTCAGTTCAGTTTTGTTTCAGAAGCCATTCGTTTAGCAGCGGATGGCTTTTTTTATTTAAAAAATAAAATGTATTTTCAACACCTGAAAAAAGTACCGGAATTAAACCAAAAAAAACAATAAATTATGAGTGCATTAGACTGGATTGTATTGGGCCTGTTTGGATTAGGTCTGATTGGAATTGTAATATGGGTAATCCTTAAAAAAGACAAAGACACGACCGACTATTTTCTTGCAGGACGCGATGCCACATGGATTGCAATTGGAGCTTCAATTTTTGCATCGAATATCGGTTCTGAACATCTCGTTGGTCTTGCCGGAGCCGGCGCCGAAAGCGGAATGGCAATGGCGCACTGGGAAATGCATGGCTGGATGATTTTAATGTTAGGCTGGCTGTTCGTGCCGTTTTATTCGAGAAGCAAAGTATTTACAATGCCCGAGTTTCTTGAAAGGCGCTACAACCGGAGTGCACGTTCGTTTCTTTCCATCATTTCGCTTGTAAGTTACATTTTAACCAAAGTTGCCGTAACAGTGTATGCCGGTGGCGTTGTATTCAAAGATGTTTTTAATATTGAATATATATCTGTTTTTGGTTACAACATCGATTTTTTCTGGATAAGTGCAATCGGACTTGTTCTTTTAACAGGTATTTACACCACATTTGGAGGAATGAAGGCAGTGCTTTACACTTCGGTACTGCAAACACCGATTTTGTTAATAGGTTCTATTGCGGTGCTGGTGCTGGGTTTAATAAAAGTTGGTGGTTGGCATGAAATGATGGAAATTTGCCGCGCCAATATTACGGTTCACGGTGATTCGATGACAAGTTTGATACGTTCGCCCAAAGACCCTGATTTCCCCTGGACAGGAGTTATTCTTGGGTCGGCGATCATTGGTTTCTGGTACTGGTGTACCGACCAGTTCATTGTTCAGCGCGTACTTTCGGGACGCGACATGAAACAATCAAGAAGGGGGGCAATTTTTGGTGCATATCTGAAATTAACTCCTGTTTTTATATTCCTGATTCCGGGAATGATTGCTTACGCATTAAACCAAAAGGGTTTAATTACACTTTCCGGTAATGATGCTGCTTTTTCAACAATGGTTAAAGAGTTGCTGCCAATTGGATTTAAAGGAATTGTAATCGGGGGGATTTTAGCGGCGCTGATGAGTTCGCTGGCATCGCTGTTTAATTCATCGGCAATGTTATTTACCATCGATTTCTATCAAAAATACAAACCAAACGAAACCGATAAACATTATGTTCTTGTGGGTCGGATAGCAACAATTACCATTGTATTGTTGGGTATCGCCTGGATACCGGTGATGAAAGGTCTTGGAAAAGTTTTATACGAGTATTTACAGGATGTTCAGTCGTTGCTGGCACCCGGAATAGCTGCTGTTTTTCTGTTGGGAATACTATCCAAAAGAACAACCCCTGCAGCCGGTATTTGGGGTTTGGTAATTGGCTTCAGCCTTGGAATGCTGCGATTGGGATTAAATATTTTTAAAGGTTCAATTGGTGAAGATTCGTTCATTTATCAACTCATATTATCGCATAACTGGCTGCATTACGAAATTTACCTTTTTGTTATCGTAATTGCCTCGATGGTTATCATCAGTTATTTCACCGAACGAAAGGACCCGAAAACAATTGTTGGGCTTACCCTTGGTTCGGCAAACGCTGAACAACGCGCTGAAACAAGAGCATCATACAATTACTGGGATTTGATTAATTCAGCTGTAATCATTACAATAATTCTTGTTTTTTACGCTTATTTCTGGTAATAAGGTAATTGGAAAATAAAGTAAAAAAATAGCTGCCTGACAGGCAGCTATTTTTTTATAAAAAAGTATATTTGAAATCATGTACGATATTATTCGCGATGTTCACGGATATGCTACGCTGCTAAAGAAGCTTTTACTGCAAATGGGTTACAGTAAAACAGAAAGCGGTTACTTTCATCCTTCGAGGAAAGCCATATTTGTTGGAGATTTTGTCAACCGTGGGCCCGAAATAAGAAAAACAGTTCGCATTATTCGTAAAATGGTTGAGAACGGGAATGCACTGGCAATTATTGGTAATCACGAAATCAATGCCATTACCTATTACCTGAAAGATAAAGATGGATTACCATTGATTAAATCACCCGGCAAGAATTTTTTAGCATTGTATAAAACCATTAATCAGTTTTCAGAATTTGCAGAGGAATGGAAAAGCCACCGGAAATGGATGAGCGAATTGCCTCTTTTTCTTGATTTGGGTAAAATTCGAATAGTACATGCCTGTTGGTCAGAAACTGCAATAGAATTAATAAAAATCGCTGAATCGGAAGGTAAATCGCGGAATGGTATTTTTAGAAAGATGTACAAAAAACCCAAATTCCCGTTGAGCAAAAGCGTACTTACATTGACCAAAGGAATTGATTATAAGATGCCCGGTGATTTAAAAGTCATCAACAATAAGGGTGTTTCTCCTCAATCGTTCAGGATGCGCTGGTGGGAAGACCCTGAAGGTAAGACATTTGAAGAAATGTCGTTCGATAGTAAGTTTGCTTTGCCACAGTATGAAATACCAAAACAGATTGCACCGCAAAATACCCCGTATCCTGAAGATGCACCGATGGTGTTTTTTGGTCATTATTGCCGTCATGAAGGGCCTTTTATCATCAAACCCAATCTTTGTTGTGTTGATTCATGCGTAGCCGGAACAAGAATTTTAACAGCTTACCGGTGGAATGGAGAAAAAGTACTGGATCTCAATAATTTAGTGCAAGTTAAAAAATAAAAAAGGTTGTAATTGTCTGTTAATTAGTGGTTTTTGAAAATTATAAAAAAAAATAATTTTTGTATTGCAGGAAAAAAAAGAAAGCATATATTTGCAACACTTTTAAAAAAAGAAGTTCTTAAAAAATGGTGCGGTAGTTCAGTTTGGTTAGAATATCGGCCTGTCACGCCGAGGGTCGCGGGTTCGAGTCCCGTCCGCACCGCAAAAAAGCAGTTCATTTTCGAACTGCTTTTTAATTTTAAAATTCACCAGCTGAGCTGAAGTCAGCAGGTGAAAC
>JBBIVS010000498.1:0-3131 GCA_037439605.1 Draconibacterium sp.
CAGATTTTAATTTAATTATTCTTAATCAGTTGCCAACATCGGGCAAATCGGCTGCCGACATTGTTAAAAATGCACAAAACAGCAGAATTCCAATTCTTTTCATTGTTGGGAACAACACATTCTTACCGCAGTTAAACGCATTGTCGCAGGGTGCAGTTATTTCGCCGCTTGCAGGTTCGGGCGAGGAAGCACAGGCAACAATCAACACAAGTTATGCAACTTTTAATTTGAGTGAAGATTTTAAGGAATTACTAACGAGGTTCCCGCCTTTGCAGGTTTCGTTTGCCGAATACGAGCTTGATGCCGGCTTCAGTACGCTGTTTTACCAGAAAATAATGAACATACCTACAAACAAGCCACTGCTGGCAACCGGTACTTTAAACGGCAGAAAAACAGGCTTTATTTTTGGTGAAGGAATCTGGCGCTGGCGGTTGTATAATTATTACGTTAATCAAAATCATACACTTTTTAATGAGCTCGTAAATCAACTGGTGCAGTATCTTGCATTGCGGCAAAACGAGGATAATTTTATTATCGATTTTAAACCGGTTTATGCTGAAACTGAAGAAATTATTTTAAAAGCAGAGGTTTACAACGATCTGTTCGAACGAATCAATTCGGAGGAAGTAAAAATCAAAATTAAAAGTTCAGGTAACGAAGAGTACGAATTTACTTTCGATGTGCAGGGCAACGACTATTTTTTAAACGCGGGGCATTTGCCAATGGGCGATTACACTTTTACTGCAACCGTTGAATTTGGAGGCAAAACATTTACCGAAAACGGAAGTTTTGCTGTTACGCCGGTTAATTTCGAAAACCTCGATTTACGCGCCAACCACAATTTGTTGTACCAGATTGCTGCCGGGAGCGGCGGAAAGTTTTATTCACCTGGTCAGAGCAGTCAACTAATTTCCGATTTACAAAACAATAACAGGTTAAAAGCCACAAGTTATTACCAGGAAATGATAAATGAACTGTTAAACCTGAAATGGATGTTTTTTGTAGTTTTGTTATTGTTAAGTGTGGAATGGTTTTTGAGAAAGTTCTGGGGTCTTTACTAAAATTCGAAAAAGTGAAAATTTTTACCCGCAAAATAATAAATCATGTTTCGGTATTTTTACTGATTTTCATCTTATTTTCCTGTATTTCAGCAAAATCTCTTTTAATCGAAATTCCACAAAAATCGAATAAAGAGTTACCACAAAACATTCAAAGTTTACTGCTGATTGCAAGGGTGGTTGATGAAAAATACACCAATCTGGATTCCGATTCACTACAACGCATCTTTTTTCACCAGCAATTCGATTACGATACCATTATCAATGATATTCAAATTGTTGACACCACCTTGAAAGCGTTGGGGGAACTGCTTTTTGAATCGGGAAGATATGATTTTGTGATTCCCGAAAACCGGTTTCCCGCTTTCGAAAGCAATGCTTTTATAACAAAGGAAATGCCGTGGGAAGAAGTAAAAACACTCTGTGAAACTTACAACACCGACGCCGTTTTATCAATCGACTATTTTAAAACAAGGGTGAAAACATCTTATGAAACCGAAGATTATTTTAACCCTTATGATAATGTATTTTCAAGTTTATCGAAAGCAGAAATGCAAATTTCGTTTGAAACAATTATCAGAGTTTATGATCCCACACAGGAAAAAATAATCACCCGACAGTTTTTGCGCGATACACTTTTCTGGGAAGATACCGGCCAAAATGCCAGAGAATTGTTTTCACGGTTTACCCCGGTAAAAAATGGATTATATGAAGCAGGCATTGCTATTGCTTTAAACTTTTCAGGAGTAATAGGGCCGGTTTGGCTGCGCGACAAAAGAAGCTATTTTGCCACCGGCGACAATAATATGAAACAGGCTGTACCTTTGGTTAATAGCGGCCAATGGCTGCCGGCAATTGAGCTGTGGAAAAATACGGCCCAAAATGCAAATTCCAAATCGTTAAAAAGCAAAGCCGAATTTAATATCGCACTGGGTTACGAAATGCTCGGAGATATTGATGAAGCCATTGACTGGGCGTTAAAATCGTACAACAACATGTACCGCACAAACACTTATAACTATTTGGAAACGCTCAAGTTCAGAAAAAATGATTTAAACAGACAGAAGCCATGAAACACTTGTTAATTTGGTTTTTATTGTTTTCACTGGTATTTTTATCATGCACGGTGTACAAGGAATATCCGATTGATATTTATAAACCGGGGGAGATTGCCATACCGCCAAATGTTGAGAATATTGCATTGATTTACCGGAATTTTAAATACAGCAACGACACGCTCCAACATTTTTACAAAGACGACAACTTGCTTAGAAAGGCAAAAAACGACCCCAAAAATCTGGATAGTGTTTTAGTGAGTAATTGTTTAAACGAACTGGCTTCCAACTTAAAAGCCAACAAAAATTTTAAACAAATCATTATTTTTCCCGAAGTTTTTAAACTTCACACAGGTGCTAAATTACCTGTAATCGACTTTGAAATTCTTGATAAGATTACAAATGAAACTGAAACAGATTTAATCATTTCTCTTGAAACCTTTTCGTATTTCTATTCTGAATATTCAGCCGATGCCGGTGTGCCAAAACCGAGGGAAGTAATTACAGCAGGTGTTTGGGCGGTTTATGATCCGGCCCTTAACAAAACTATCGAACGCAAAACAATGATCGATACAATTTTCTGGAATGCCTACGATGAACAGGGAAACCTGCAGAAAAACAGCAAACTGCCGCCCCGTTTGACCGCGCTGCAAATTGCCTCGCGAATGGCTGGTGAAAATTATTCAAAACGTTTTTTCTCCTCATGGCAAACGGTAAAGCGGATGTATTCAATTCCTCCCCTTTCCGATTTTGAGGCTGCCGAAAAATACCTGGTTAAAGGAGAATGGGACAATGCAATCATGCTTTGGAAACGTTATGCCGCCGACAAAAACGGAAAAATGGCCATTAACGCGCGCTACAACCTTGCTTTGGCTTACGAAATGAAAGACGACTTTGACAGCGCAATTCAATGGCTGTCAGCCGCTCAGCAGATTGCCACCGATTACAGGAGCAAAGAAGACCTGAAAATGATTGCAGCTTATCAAAAAGTACTCGCTCAGCGTAAAAAAGAAGTTGA
>JBBIVS010000499.1:0-3085 GCA_037439605.1 Draconibacterium sp.
TATTTTGGTGTTTGGCGGTATGTTTATGACCGGGGTTTTCGGGATGATGTACGGGCAGTTTTTCCCGGCATGGCACAGCCGTTATTACCCGTTTTTAATGGCCCAAAATGTTAAAATGAAACAGATACTTCAATCGGCATTTTTTCTGATGGCAGTTACCAACGTGGTATTTTACCTGCTTTCGCTGGGGTACATGTTTATTTCGCCCAAAGTGCTGTACATTCATTTAGCTGTGATGCTTTACAATATTGGGGTAAACACATTTGTGGTTTTTGCACTCGGATTAAACAGCCGGAAAGCAATTGATCTGGAACAGCGCGCCATGTTTAACTACCAGGGAATGAGCGCTACCAACTGGCTGATTACCTTCCCGATTTTGTTCGGGCCGCTGGCAGTTTATGGGCTTCTAACCTTTCTTTTTGGAAATATTGCGGCTTACCTGGTTCTCGGTGGACTTGGTTTGCTCGGAATTATTTTGCATCCGCGGCTAATCGACTTTTTCACAAAACAATATTTAAAACGAAAACATACAATGATTGCTGCTTATAAATCCCGATAAGTCACAATCAATCACAATTAATCACAATTCTCATGATACAAATTACAAATCTGCAAAAAGCATACGGAGGAACCACAGTTCTTGATATCACTGATTTAAAAATTGAAAGAGGAGAAGTTTTTGGCCTGGTTGGAAACAACGGCGCCGGAAAAACCACGCTGTTTTCACTGATTCTGGATTTGATCCGGGCAACACGTGGCAGGGTTTTTATCAACGATATTCCGGTGGCAAAATCGGAAGAGTGGAAAGCAATTACCGGCGCTTACATCGACGAAAGTTTTACAATCGGTTACCTCACCCCCGATGAATATTTCAATTTTATTGGTGAATTGCGCGGGATGAATGCCAACGATATTGCCGGTTTTTTAGCCAATTTCAACGAATTTTTCAACGACGAAATTTTAGGTAAAAAGAAATTCATCCGCGACCTCTCGAAAGGCAACCAGAAAAAAGTGGGTGTGGTTGGCGCTTTAATGGGTAATCCGGAATTGGTGGTTTTAGACGAGCCGTTTGCCAATCTCGACCCCACTTCACAGTTTAAACTCCGGAAAATAATTAAAGACTTTGCTGCCACAGATGGAAAAACCCTACTGATTTCAAGCCACGACCTCGACCATGTTACCGATGTTTGCTCGCGGATAGTAATTTTGCAAAAAGGGGTTATTATTCGGGATGTACAAAAAACAAGTTCAACTTTGGCCGAATTGGAAGAATTTTTTACCGGGGTAAAAACTGAACCACACTTTCTGGATTAAAACAGAAAAATGAAAAGAAATTCAATTCAGGATTTTTACAATCAAATACATTAAGAATCTGTAGTGATTTAGTTCTGTTGATTTACTTTTTTTTCCGTAAATTGTCGGATGCAAAAATTAAAATGGTAATATGGAAACCCGTGATTTAATTGTTAAGGAAGCTTTTGCAAAAATGGCGCAGTTGTGCAGCCGTTCAGAACAGTGTTCGGCTGACATCAGGAAAAAAATGATTGCCTACGAAATTATGGATGAACTGGTTGAGGAGATAATAGCAAAACTCAGGAAAGAAAAATTCCTTGACGATGAAAGATATGTAAAAGCTTACATTTCCGACAAATTCAGGTTAAACAAGTGGGGTAAGATTAAAATACGCTACTATTTAAAAGCCAAAGGATTACAAGACAGTGTTATTGAAAAAGGGTTACATGAAATTGATGAGGATGAATATAAAAAGGCGTTGATTTCAACTTTAAAAGAAAAAGCCAAAATGGTAAAATCAGACAACAAATTTGAAAAAATGGGACAGATTATCCGGTTTGCACAGAGCCGTGGTTTCGAACCGGAAATCATTCACCGCTATCTTCCTGAGGTGGTAAAATAAATTTTGATGATACAGAACCAAATCTTTTTACCTTTACACACCAAAATTAAATTCATAATAAATGATTTTTAAAGACCAGATAAATGATCTTCTGGAGCGCCGGGATGCGCTGAGGAGGCATCTTTGACTACGATGCTAAATTAATTCAACTTCAGGAAGAAGAACTCAAAACCCAGGACCCCGATTTCTGGAACAATCCGAAAGAAGCCGAGGAACAAATGAAAAAAGTTCGTGCCGTTAAAGTGTGGACGGATGGATTTAATGCAGTCAATCAGTTGGTTGATGATTTTCTTGTGCTTTACGAATTTTTCGAGGCAAAAGAGGCAACCGAAGCAGAAGTTGACAAAGCTTATGCTGAAACCATTGAAGCAGTTGAAAAACTGGAGGCAAAAAATATGCTCCGCAATGAGGAAGACCGGCTTGGTGCAGTTCTTAAAATCAATGCCGGCGCCGGTGGGACTGAAAGCAACGACTGGGCTGAAATGCTTTTCAGGATGTACTCGCGTTACGCCGAAAAAAACGGGTACAAACTAAAAATTGCCGATATGCAAAATGGCGATGAAGCAGGTATAAAAAGCTGCACACTCGAAATTGAAGGCGAATTTGCTTACGGTTACATGAAAAGCGAAAACGGGGTTCACCGATTGGTCCGGTTATCGCCGTTTAATGCGCAAAACAAGCGAATGACTTCGTTTTCATCGGTTTATGTTGCCCCTTTGGTTGACGATACCATCGAAATTGAAATCAACATGGCCGATATTACGTGGGATACGTTCAGAAGTGGCGGCGCGGGCGGACAGAATGTAAACAAAGTCGAAACCGGGGTGCGCCTTAAACACGCTCCATCCGGAATTATTATTGAAAACACTGAAAGCCGCTCACAACTTGGCAACAAGGAAAATGCAATACGCCTTTTAAAATCGCAGCTTTATGAAATGGAACTGCGCAAAAGGCACGAAAAAACTGCCGAAATTGAGTCGAAAAAGAAGAAGATAGAATGGGGATCGCAAATCCGGTCCTACGTTCTTCAACCTTACAAAATGGTGAAAGACCTGCGCACCGGTTACGAAACAGGCAATGTTAACGCTGTTCTCGACGGCGAACTTGATGGATTTATTAAGGCATATTTAATGGAATTCGGCGGAGAATAAAAAATAAATTAATACAGTG
>JBBIVS010000500.1:0-3079 GCA_037439605.1 Draconibacterium sp.
AAAATTCCTTGTGCAGCAGTTTCAGAAACATCGTTCCCAAAAAAGAAACGGCAGTATTCAACTACAATCTGCTTTTCACTTGTTTTCGAATCCCAGCCTAACTGGCTCCACACCACCTTGTTTACATCATCATGAACCCCATCGGAATAGGACAAAAATCCATCGGTATGTATTGCATCTTTTCTGAAAACTTCAGCATAATACAAGGGTTGCGGATTGGTACATTCGCGCCCCAAAGTAAGCGCAAAAGCCTGGTCCCAGCGTTTTACCGGGTACTGACAGCGAACGGTGTGTGTCAGGTCGGGGTACAACCGGTGTTTGTATTTTTTGGGTAAAAGCTGGCGCTCCAAATCAACCGGCGGACTGCTTGGTCCGTAAACCACGCCGGTCAGCCAGTCAGGACTTTTCTCATTCAGGTAATTAATAAAATATTTCACTTTTTCTTCGTCAAAACCCTGTAACGAAATCCACATGGTAGCCTGTGGATGGTATTTGTGGAGGATAGAAGTCAGTTCCTCCAAAAAGGGCAGCACATCGGCCGGATGATTTTCTCCGGGGTCGCCGCCGGGAAAGAAAACACCATCCAGTCGAGGACAAATTTTGTAAAATGCCTCGTGTTTGTCGAGTTCGGCCTGGCGTAATTTTTTGTTTTTCAGGTCGATATCGGCAGGAGTCCAAATCCAGTAATCGGCATCGTAATTATTGCAGATTTCGCTCAGATGAATGTTCATCTCTTCTCGTAGAATTTTCATGTGCACACTGGGCGCACCTTCCTGAAATGGAATGTTTTCGAAACTGTTTGCCCCGAAAAGTACCTGCTCACGGAAATGTTGATCGAATTGTTCCACCGTCCAGGCATCCCACGAGTTGGCGGTGTTGCGGTAGCCAAACTGATGGCCGCGCAACGGGTATTCAGGTGAAGTGGCAAAATCAATATTTGAAGGTAATTTCAATTCGGCTTCATTCATTTCAGAAATTCGTAGAAATTTACCGATACCGTATAAAATTCCGCGTGCATCGGCGCCGATTATCCAAAGCACATTTTTGCCATTTTCGGTTGAATAAAACAGGCGAAATCCTTCCTTTTTCAGTTCAGGCAAATCGTTTCCTTCTCCTGTCGGCACTGTTTTTCCAAAAACTTCCTTATCGGTTGAAAGCGCCAAAACGATGTTGGTTTTGTTGTCCCAGTTTTCAGACTGAACAATGTCGAGCGATGTTCGCCGGATGATTTCCTCTTTCACAACTTTTGCGGCAGTTTCGTTTACCGGTGATGGAACTGAAGGCGAAACCAGTAGTACAGCATTGCTTAAATCGGGTTGTTTTTCCGATTCATTTAAACATGAAGTAATTGTGAAATTGAATGAGAGAAGAAGTAAAGTGTAAAATATCTGTTTCATTTATGGTAAATTATTTGATTTGAACTAATTGAGATGAAATTCCGATGGCATTTTGGGTAATGATTTCGCCCAGGTCAGGACCGTAAAAACTCACGCTCGATTCGTAACCACCTCCGTTAACATATTCATCTTTTGTCAGGATGTAGCTGATCCATTCGTTGGCAAGTCCGCCAATGGCAACGTGTTTTACCTTCTCATTCTTTAGTGAATCTTTGATTTTGATGCCCAATTCTGCCACCAGTTCGCCCGGTATTCCCACCAGCACAAAATCGCCGATTCTCACTGCGCCAATTCCCACTTTTTTCGGGCCGAGTGCGTCCATTATCACATTCACGGTTTCTTCGTTCAAACCATATTCTGCGCCACCGGTTTCCATAAAATCGGGGTGGGCCACCTGTTCGGGCAATTGAACGATTTGATAATTGAAAGCCAGTTGATGTTCAGTTTTGGGCTGAATGGTTTTGTAAACATCGAAAGCTTTTTCTGCGATTATTTTTCCGTAACCCTGAATTTTTTCGTAGGCATTTCCTTGTCCTTTGAACACCGGCGACAGGTCTCCTTCAGCACCATTGTAATACATTACAGTTATACCGCTGCCGATTGATTTTTCAAGTTCGCTTTGCAGGTATCCCGGCCACTCTGCCGAAACCAGCATATCTTTGCCTCCGATAAAAGTTGGATGTGCCGCCCAGTTTACCAGTGCGGCCAATGGTTGTCCGTTTGCAAGGTCAAGCCGGGTAACAGTAAGTTCATTGTCAATACTGGCATCACCCCGGCGGTTGCGGTTCAATCCGTCGAATCTGGCGCTGCCTGTTCCGATTTTTACTTCGCGGTAATTCTGGTCGGCAGCTAACATTAAAGCTTCCAGTTTACCGATAAAAAACTCAAGCAATTCGGGCTGAAAAATACCAATCTGCGGTACCCTAAAAACATTTTTGCTGTTGATTGCAGCCATTTCAAGGCTTCCGTGTGAATGGCTCGGCAAAAGCATGATGTTTTCTCCGCTCCAGCCTTTTCCGGCAATCCGTTTCAGCAAATCGGGTTTTACATTCGACGGCAACCCGAGAATATCAATGGTGACGATGGCATATTTCTGACTTCCTTTTTTTAGTACCAGCGCTTTGGCTAAAATCGGGTCTTGAATGCCTACTGCGGGCTTGTTCATCCGTTCGCCATAACCGCCCAAAGTATATTTCATTTCGAGTGGCGGGGTAATATCCACCGTGGCTACATTGGCAGTTATTCCTTCACCTTTAGAGATAAGAACCGCTAATAAAAGGGTTACAGTGTATAAAAATTGATTTATTAGTTTTTCCATTATTCCATTTTTTCAATTCGTTTTTAACTACATAGGTACATAGGGACACATTGGTTTTTCTATCCTTTTCATTCTTTAAATCGAAAATTGTTTAAAAAGCATACTGTGGAATTTTCATCAGTTCACCGTTTTTCATTGCCGACTGGTGCGCAACAATTCCTGAAACAGTCAGATTAAGCGACATCGCGATATCGATCAATGGTTTTCTGTCCTGAAGAATTGAGTGGACAAACTCGTTGGTGAGATAACCGTGTGAACCGCCATGTCCCCCAAGCGGCATTCCGGGAGGAAGAGGTGGCCGGTTCAGTTCGGGTAATTTAATTTCAAGACCTTCAAATTTATCGTAAAAACTTCCTTTTTGTCC
>JBBIVS010000501.1:0-3070 GCA_037439605.1 Draconibacterium sp.
TAACGTTCCCTGTAATGGGAGTTTTCACCTGGCTGCGCAGTAAAAATATGGAACCTTCAACCCCCCGTAAAATTGGAATCGGTATGATAATCGCAGCCGTTGGTTTTATTGTTATACTTGTGGGGTCAGTTGGACTTGTTTCCCCTCATGAATTACAGTTTGTTGAAAACGGAGTGACAAAATACAATCCTGTTCCCGACTCATCGAGGGTTGTTCCTTACTGGCTGATAAGCAGTTATCTTGTACTAACCATTGCTGAGTTGTTTTTAAGCCCGATGGGGCTTTCATTTGTTTCAAAAGTTGCGCCGCCCCGTTTCCAGGGTTTAATGCAGGGAGGCTGGTTACTGGCAACTGCCGTTGGAAATAAATTCCTGTTTATTGGCAGCGATTTCTGGGGAAAACTTGATTTGTGGCAACTTTGGGCAATTTTCGTGGTTTGCTGTTTGCTTTCGGCTGTGTTTATTTTCTCGATCATGAAACGGTTGGAAACAGTTACGAAATAATTGAATTACAAAAGTTTATAATGGGATAGGAGGAAATAAATCAGGTTTTCCTCCTTTTCATTTTCCAACCCCTCAAATTACCAGCCTAAATAACGTTTGGTTCAAGTTGGATTAAAATGCGTTTGACCGGCTTTCTTTCTGTGTACAAATTTCAACCTATCATCTCAAACCCGCAATACGGAACTAAAACCTTTGGAATTCTTATACCTTCCGGTGTCTGGTTGTTTTCGAGCAGGGCGGCTACAATACGCGGCAATGCCAGCGCGCTGCCGTTGAGTGTGTGCGCCAGTTGCGGTTTTTTTGTTGCTTCGTGGCGGTAGCGCAGTTTCAGCCGGTTGGCCTGGAATGATTCGAAATTGGAAACCGAACCTATCAAACCAATGTTTTGATGATGCATGGAAACTATTAAATATTTCTTTAGAAATAATATAAATTACACTTTTAAAAACATTGATATACTGACTTTTAAATTAAAAAAAAAACGGTTTGTTGATAATTGGAAAATAAACCCAAATTTTATAATTTTAACCACAGTAACCAGAAAAACAAAACCAGAAAAAACAAAAACAGGCTAAAACATACGAAAACCATGCAATTCAAAATTCAGAAAAAACAAACAAGGTTGATTTAAATGCCCCTTCTGTATTCCCCAACCGGAGGGGCAATCAATTTCACGCTACAATGGCCCGGGGAACGCTTTTAATTAAAAATAATCACCTAACCTGGACAAGCCAGAACCAAACAGGTAAAAGATTTAACTTTACTGAATGGAACTTTTAACAGAAACATACAAAAATGAGATAGCCTGTGAACTTTCTTGTTTCGACAGATTAATTATCAGTGGAACAATTCCAGAGATATCATACAGCCAGGGCATGACAAAATATATGTATCAAAATGAAATCAGGATATTTGACTATCGGATTCAGTTGGTTTGTATCTCACCTTTAACCCGGTAAAGCATCCCAAAATGCGGGATTCCGTCTTCAAGATACATTTCAGTCACAATTTCAAAACCCAGATTTTCGTAAAACCTCTGCAGGTAGCATTGCGCACTGACCTTGATTTTTGTGGCGCCCCAACCGTTTACAATGTACTTTTTTGCCTCTTCCATCATTTGTTTGCCCAAACCTGTTCCGCGTTTAGATTGTTTAACCACCACCCTGCCGATGGAATATTCAGTGAAACGGGTTCCTGGTTTTAAAAGGCGCGAGTATGCCATAATTTCTCCATCCTTTTTTAAAAACAGATGGACTGCATTTTTATCCAGTCCATCCATATCGTTGTAAACGCAGTTTTGTTCCACCCCAAAAATTTCGGAACGAAGGCGTAGAATGTCGTAGAGTTCGTTCAGCGATAAATCACCAAATTCTTTAAATTCAAATGTCATATTGCGCGAAATTAGAAATTACAAATAACAATTTTATAAAAAAGTAAATCAATTTAAAACAATAGTCACATTAGGACACAATAGAAGAACACATAGAATAATTATTATACAAATACTTATCAATTAAAAGAATCCTGTACTTTTCCAGAGCGCTATGTGACCTATTGTGCCTTATGTGGTAATTTGTAACTGTAATTTGAGTTTGGCATTTATTTGATTTTTGTTTGAGTTTTATTTGTTATTTGCTTTTTGAAGTTTGATGTTTTTAAAAGAAGAGGCTTGCCAGCAGCGTAAATGCCAGTCCGCAAACCGCAATAATTGTTTCCATTACCGTCCACGACTGCAGGGTTTGTTTTTCGGTCATTCCGAAGTATTTTCCCACCAGCCAGAAACCGCTGTCGTTAACATGCGACAAAATTGTTGCACCCGAGGCAATTGCGAGCACCACCAGCGCGCGTTGCGGGTCGTTCAGGCCAAATTCGCCCAAAACGGGGGCAATTATTCCCGCTGCGGTAATCATCGCCACGGTAGCCGACCCTTGTGTAACCCGGACAACAGCAGCAAGCAGCCAGGCCAGTAAAATGGGCGGCAGCGCCGAACCGGCCATCGATTCGGCCATGATTTTACCGATGCCGCTGTCAACCAGAATTTGTTTTAAAACCCCTCCGGCCCCTGTAATCAGGATGATGATTCCGGCCGGTCCCAGCGCTTTTGTGCTTAGTTCGAGTACTTTTTGTTTGTCCAGTCCCCGCCTGATGCAGAGAAAATAAGTCGCAATCAGGGTGGCAATAATCAAAGCCGAAAACGGGTGCCCAATAAAAACCAAAATACCGGTAAACATTGATTTTTCCAGCCAATCACGTTCCACAGCAAGTCCGGTAAAAGTGTTCACCAGAATAAGTACCAACGGAATTGAAATAATCAGCGCTATTGTTCCAAAAGGAGGAAGATTGTTTTCGTCGTAGTCTTTTTTTTCAGGTTTGTAAAGCTCGGTTGGAGGTTCAATATATATTTTGCCTGAAATGTATTTGCCCCAAATTGGACCTGCAATGACAGCAATTGGAAAGCCAATGACAACTCCCAAAAGTATGACCCAACCCAATTGAACATTGATTATATCGGCTACAGCAACCGGCCCGGGCGTGGGCGGAATAAAACTGTGTGTAACTGCCAACCC
>JBBIVS010000502.1:0-3059 GCA_037439605.1 Draconibacterium sp.
TTCGTAAATTAATTCGTGATTGAACTTTTTGGCAACTGCTTTAACCACTTTCATGGCCTGTTCAATAATTTCGGGACCGATTCCGTCACCCGGAAGAATTGCAAGATTGAGTTTCATTGTATTTGTTATTTTATCTTATTGATCAATTGTCGTTATTTTTTCTCAAAACATTAAATTGAATGGTTGTTTTATCAACTTCAACAATAAAAAACTGATTGTTATTTAATTTATTAAAATGCAAAAGATTGTCAGTCATGATTTGAATTAGCAACTTATTTGAAATATTACCCAAATTGATTTTTATGAGTTTCTTAGGTGATTTTTTGATGTAAAAACTGTTTCTGAAATCGGAATCTTTGGTAATCAAAATTTGATTATTTTCGTCTGCAAATTTACCTATCATTTTGTCAGCGGAATATCACTTATCCAGTATTTCATTTACATGAAAAACATCATATCCTAAGTATCTTAAATTTTTTACCAACTTAAATGAAATGTGAACGTCACAAAGAAATTTCATCAGGCAACATCTTTTATTGGTTTGCCTGATAAATTTAGTTTGGCGTAATTAAGACTGGCAAAAATATCCTCCATTTCCAATTCAGGATGATCGTCCAAAATCTGTTCACTTGCCCAACCCGATCCAAGCATATCAATAATAACTTCAACAGGCCAGCGCATTCCCCTGATACAGGGTTTGCCATGACAGACATCAGGGTTAATGGTTATTCTTTCCAAATAATTCATTTTAAATGATTTTAATTCAAAAATACCGGAAAAAGAAGAAATTGACAAATTGATTTTAGCATTGTATAACTACTTAAATTTGGTTCGTTAATGAAGTTCTATTCTAAATTTTATCCGCCGATAAAGGTTTGAACTCATTTTCCACAATATTCAACATTCTGATAGTTGCTTTAATGGCGGCTGCATTTTGGTCGGGATCCAGCCCTTTGGTTTTAAACTCACGACTGTTTTTCCATGTAATTACGGTTTCAACCAAAGCATCGGTTTTTCCACCCGGAGGAATTGTTACCACATAATCTGCCAGTTTTGGCAAGGTTTTTCCAAGCCTTTTATAAATCTTCCGAAGCGCTTTCACAAATGCGTCATACTGACCATCTCCGTCGCTGAATTCTTCGTATTGCTTTCCATCAATTTCGATGGCAACATTGGCTACAGGGCGCAAACCCATTGTATTGGAAACTGTGTAGTTGATTACCCTGACCTTCTGTTCCACCAAATCACTATCTAAAACATCGGAAACAATGTACGGCAGATCTTCACTGGTAATGGTTTCTTTTTCGTCGGCCAGTTCAATAATCCGGTCGGTAACTCTTTTCAATGAAACGGGGTCGAGTTCGATGCCTAATTCCTCAAGATTCTTTTTTATATTGGCTTTTCCTGATGTTTTTCCAAGAGCATATTTTCTTATTCTTCCAAATCTTTCGGGAAGAAGTTCATTAAAATACAAATTGTTTTTACTATCGCCATCGGCATGGATTCCGCTGCACTGGGTGAATACAAATTCCCCAATCAGCGGTTTATTGGTTGGAATCCGTATTCCTGAAAAAGATTCAACCAACCGTGAAACTTTATTTAATTCAGTTTCATTTACATTGGTTTTCATTTTCAGGTGATCCTTAATGGTTGCAACAACGCTTGAAAGCGGGGCATTTCCAGCTCTTTCGCCCAATCCATTCACGGTGGTGTGAACACAACGGATTCCGGCTTTAATAGCATGGAAAACATTGGCAATGGCGAGGTCGTAATCATTATGGGCATGAAAATCGAATTCAACATCAGGAAATGACCTGATCATTTCTTTGCAATACTCATAAGTTTCGTCCGGATCAAGTATCCCAAGTGTATCGGGAAGCATGATTCTTGCAATTTTTTCATTTTTCAGATTTTGAATCATGTAATGCACATATTCTCTCGAATTTCGCATTCCATTCGACCAGTCCTCAAGATACACATTTACAGTGATTCCCATATCTTCGGCATTTTTCAGCACTTTTTTAATGTCTGACAAATGTTCATCAGGGGATTTTCGCAACTGTTGAGTAACATGTTTGAGCGAACCTTTACAAAGCAGGTTCACTACCTTGCCACCTGCATCGGCTATCCATTGCAGCGAAATTCTGTCGTCAACAAAACCCAAAATCTCCACCTTATGGAGATGGCCTTTTTTAGCTGCCCATTCCAAAACCTTTTTTGCGCCTTTAAATTCTCCTTCCGAAACCCGGGCAGATGCAATTTCAATGCGGTCAACCTTTACAGCTTCAAGCAACACTTTAGCCACACTGAGTTTTTCTCCTTCGCCAAATGAAACTCCTGAAGTTTGTTCACCATCGCGAAGCGTGGTGTCCATTAAAGTGAGTTGCTTTCCTTCTATTTCAATTGTTTTACCTGTCATAATAATTTACTTTCAAAAGCAGCAATTTCACCCTTCATTTCAACAAGGTAATCAATGTCGTCGAGACCATTTTGCAAACAATGTTTTTTATACGGATTAATCTCGAAATCAATACTTTCGCCAGTTGATAAAATCGTTAATTTTTGCTGTTCAAGGTTTACTTCGAAAAGCGTATTTGAATCTTTTTCAATCTCATCGAATATATTCTGAAGAAAACCGGGTGTAACAACAACTGGCAAAATTCCATTGTTTATAGCATTTCCTTTGAATATGTCGGCAAAGAAGCTGGAAACAACAACCCTGAAACCATAGTCATATATTGCCCAGGCAGCATGTTCCCGGCTTGAGCCGCTGCCAAAATTTTTACCGCCAACCAATATTTTACCTGAATATTTTTTGTTGTTTAAAGGGAAATCAGTTTTTGGACTACCGTCTTTATTGTATCGCCAGTCGCGGAAAAGGTTATCTCCAAAACCTTTACGTTCAACTGCTTTTAAAAACCGTGCAGGAATAATCTGGTCGGTGTCCACATTTTCGATCGGCAGCGGTACTGCCGGCGAAGTTATTACTGAAAATTTATCGTATGCCATATTTAGAATATTTGAATATTAGAATTTAGAATGTCGGAATTATTTGTTTT
>JBBIVS010000503.1:0-2807 GCA_037439605.1 Draconibacterium sp.
TGACGTAACCGAAATTTATCATTGTGCGGCCATTGTTTCATTCGATCCAAAAGATCGGAAACGAATGATTGCCAACAATGTTGAAGGAACTTCGAATATTGTTAACGCAGCCCTTGAAAACGGGGTGAAAAAGATTTGTCATATCAGTTCTATTGCTGCGCTGGGCATACTGGATGACCAGCAATTAATTACAGAAGAAACCAATTGGGTTCCTTCAAAAAAAATATCTGGCTATTCCGAAAGCAAATTCTTTTCGGAAGCTGAAATCTGGCGTGGAATCGAAGAAGGGTTGAATGCCGTTATTTTAAATCCTTCGATAATTCTTGGCCCGGCCAACTGGGAAACCGGCAGCGCTAAAATGTTTAAAGCTGTGTGGGACGGAATGAAATTTTTTACCCGAGGAGTTAATGGTTTTGTCGATGTCAGGGATGTGGTAAAAGCTATGATTTTGCTGATGGATGAACAAAATTTTGAAAAGGCAAAAAACCAGCGTTTTCTAATCAGCAGTGAAAACCTGAGTTATGATAATGTTTTTTGCCAAATAGCTGATGCGCTCGGAAAACCCCGCCCTAAATACAATGCCACCGGCGGATTGATGGAATTGGTTTGGCGTGTACTTTGGGTTGTAAGCTTGATAACCCGAAAATCGCCGTTGATAACCCGTGAAACAGCAATTAATTCAAACGTAAAACGCAATTTCGATGGTAACAAAATAAAAAGCTGTTTCGATTTTGAATATTTAAAAATATCCGAATCCATCAAACAGACAGCCACCTTTTTAAAACAGGAAATGTAGTCTGATTTTCTATCTATTTCTACCCTTTTGGGAGATTAAAAGAGGCTTCCTTCCCTTATCCCTGAAAAACCAGCAGTGGCGTAGTTGTATGAAAAATCATCCTTTTTGCCAGGCTCGGATTAAACAAACGCGTAATCATATTTCGTTTGTGTGTGGTCAGCGAAATGATATCAACCTTTTCTTCCTTCATGTATTTTTCCAGTGCATCAAGCGGATCCCTGCCAACAATTAAATGACACCCAAATTCAAATCCTTTGTATTTTTCACGCAAAACATCTTTCATTCCCTCTAAACGCGCCATATCCCAGCCATCGCCGTGAGGCTGACCAACATGTACACATTTAAGTTTAATATTGAATGGTTTCAGCAGCAGCATTAATTTGTCGAGTGAGGCAAAATCCTTTTCATCAAAATTGGTGGCATACAATACATTAGAAAAGTTTGAAAGTATCTGCTCCGATGTTTCTTCAGGTACAATTAAAACCGGAACTGTTGCATTATACATAAGGTCGGCGGCAATGCTCCCCAATGTTCCATTAGGCACATTGTTTCCTCCGCTGCCCATGACAATCAACTGCGAATGGTATTTTTGCGCAAAAGCCAGAATATCATCGTCAGGATAGCCTGATTTAATAATATATTCAGGCGAAACCGATTTCCATTTTTCATCACCCAATTCTTTCGACATTTTGTTTACAAACTTCTGAAACTCTTTGTTTGCATTTTCCTCGGAATACTCCATTTTAGCCAGCAGCGAAGAATCGTAAGCATAAATGTCGCTAAACGGTATCGAATGAATAACCGGATTAATGTAACAGTGCATCAGAATCAGTTTTGTATGCAATTGTCCGGCAATATTTACTGCCAATTTACATGCCTTTTCGCTGTGACCCGAAAAATCGACCGGCACTAAAATATGCCGTTCAATTTTTTCTGTATGAGTTTCTTCTAAAAAAGGTTTAACACCCAAAATTTCTTCCAGAACAGTTATGGCTTTTTGAATGTCATTTTCCATAATTTTCACCCTCACCGTTGATGATGCAGCGCCCTCTATTAAATTGATGTTTTCAAGATCGCACTGAATATTCTCCGCCTCTAACCGCATTTTAAAAATATAAGCTGTTGAATAAGGCAAAGAAACAATGGTTATTAATTTTTCTTCCATATCTGTTAATTTTAAGCTCAACATTGGTTCTTTACCATTTATTCGGGTAATACTTAAAATAAGTTACAACCATTGTTAAATAAAAAAGGGCGACACAATTTTTTATGTCGCCCAGTTGTACTTTGTTGATTTTTTCTCAGCTACTAAATTCCAAAAGCTTTTTTTACCACATCTGTGTAATCGGTTTTTTCCCAGGTAAACAATTCAACTTCTTTTGTAACACTCGGGAAATAAGGGGAAACAAAAGTTTTAACAACCTTACGCGGTTCGCGTCCCATGTGTCCGTAAGCAGCGGTATCTTCGTAAATTGGATTACGCAGTTTCAACCTTTCTTCGATTGCTTTTGGCCGCATATCGAAAAGTTGGTCAACTTTTTTGGCAATCTCGCTGTCTGATATATTTACTTTCGATTTTCCGTAAGTATTTACAAAGATGTTCATCGGTTTTGCAACTCCAATTGCATAAGAAACCTGAACTAATATCTCATCGGCAACGCCTGCTGCAACAAGGTTTTTGGCAATGTGCCGTGCTGCATAAGCGGCCGAACGGTCAACTTTCGATGGGTCTTTTCCCGAGAAAGCGCCACCGCCGTGTGCACCTTTTCCGCCATAAGTATCAACAATAATTTTACGTCCAGTCAATCCGGTATCGCCGTGTGGCCCGCCAATTACAAATTTACCAGTAGGATTTACGTGATAAACGATATCGTTTCCAAACAAAGCCTGTACACGCTTCGGCAATTGCGCTTTAACACGTGGTACAAGAATGTTGATAACATCGTTTTTGATTTTGGCCAGCATGGGTTCGTCTGCATCAAACTCATCATGCTGAGTTGATACAACAATA
>JBBIVS010000503.1:2817-3054 GCA_037439605.1 Draconibacterium sp.
GTGTCAACCCTGGTAGGTACGCCTTCCTCGCTGTACTCGATGGTAACCTGCGATTTTGAATCGGGGCGGAGGTAAGTCATAACTTTCCCCTCGCGCCGTATTGCTGCCAGTTCGAGCAGCAATTTATGCGAAAGTTCAAGCGAAAGCGGCATATAATTATCTGTTTCGCGGCAGGCATAACCAAACATCATCCCCTGGTCGCCGGCGCCCTGCTCCATTGGATCTTCGCGCACAACT
>JBBIVS010000504.1:0-3043 GCA_037439605.1 Draconibacterium sp.
CTGCGAAAAAGGAAAGAGTGGTTTATACAAAGCGAAATTGCGGAAATTTATAAATAAAACGGGGATTTTTAAAAGGCTTTCAGTTATGCAATGGATGCCATAAACAATTTTGGCGACCTTGAATATAAAGTTGGCCTGTTGGTTTTTCTTGCTGAAGTTTTGGATAAAATGGGTGAAAAGGAATTGACTTTTAAACACCTGATGTTATCGAAACTTTTACGAGAACATGAAAATTGGGGCATTCCAATTGCATTGGAAACCGCGCTGCAAAAATCGGGATTTGAACAACTAAAATTAGAGCAATTGTCTGCCCTGAAAAATGACCTTAAAAACTACTGGAACAGGTTTAAAACCCAACAACCAAATCCAGTTAACCACAACAATCATTACATCACCGGGCAAATCGACAAAATTTTGCATAACAACGAACGGGGGACCGACGGCTTTATCAGGTACGGCAACAAGTCGGTTTATTTCAAACTGAATCCTTCAAACGAACTGGTAAGCAGGCTAAACGTTGGGTTGAAAGTGGAATTTAAATTACTCCCACCCAAAGAACCTGGCAAAAAAGAAATGGCCACTTATATTAAACCATTGAAATACAGATAATTTTAAGATAAAAAGTCAAAAACTATGGCACGTAAAGTATTTATCAGCTTTTTAGGGAACAACAATTATTTGCAATGCCATTATAACATTAATGGCAAAAATTCGGTTCCGACGCGTTTTGTGCAGGAAGCATTAATAGACCATTATTGTATGGAGTGGGTTGAAAATGATGAAATCATCATTTTTGGCACATCGGGTGCGATGGGCTCAATACAGAAAAATTGGCACGATTACGGACAGGAAAAAGTACAGGAAAACAAAGAAATTGAAAACCGGGGGTTATATGGAATTTTGAAATCTATAAATATAAAAGCCAAACTAAATGATATAACCCCTATTCCCGAAGGTTTTTCGGAAGATGAAATCTGGAAAATCTTTAAAATTGTTTTTGATAAATTACATCATGAGGATGAAATCTATTTAGATGTTACCCATGCTTTTCGCTCTATTCCAATTTTTTCGGTTATCCTTTTAAATTATGCACGATTGCTGAAAAACACGAAACTTGTTGCTATTCATTATGGGGCTTTTGAGAAATTGGGGCCAACATTTGAGGTTAAATTAATTTCATTGGAACAACGCATAGCTCCAGTCCTGGATTTAATTCCATTGGTGAGTTTGCAGGATTGGACGATTGCGGCCAACGAGTTTATCAATTTTGGAAATGCGGACCGTATAAAAAAATTAACAGACTTAAACGTGACTCCCATTTTGAAAGAGACTCACGGACAAAATCAAAATGCTCAAAATTTAAAATTGCTCGCAAAAAATCTTTCTGATTTAAGCGAAGACATTAAAACGAACAGAGGCAAAGCAATTATTGCTGGCAAAACAGCAACAAACATTTTAAAAGCTCTTGAAGATTTACAACAAAATATAATAACCCCATTAAATCCCATTGTTGAAAAAATTAAAAACTCTATCTCAGACTTTAAAAAACAAGAAGACGTAAAAAACATGCTTTACGCTGTAATATGGTGTCTCGAAAAAAATTTAGTACAAGAAGGTTTTACACTCTTACAAGAAGGAATATTATCAACCTTTTTATTATCCGATGATTACGAAGATGAGAAAAAAAGGAATTTTATTTCAGGTTATTTGAACCAATACAAAAGCGGTAAATTTGAAAACACGAGATTTAATCTACCTATATCAGAAGTTATAATACTTGAAAAAACACTGTCAGAGAATCCAAAAATTACTGAGTGGGCAGATATTTTCAGTCAAATCACAGAAATAAGGAATGATATTAACCATGCCGGAATACGACAGAATCCTATGAAAGCCAAAGACTTTCAACCAAAATTGCATGTTCTTTACACGAAAGCAAATCAACTTTTATTTCCATTGTCATGCTAATCAACCTCTCCAACCATCCTGCCTCCCAATGGAGCGAAGCACAAAAAAAGGCTGCCCGCGACCAGTTTGGCCAGGTTACCGACTTGCCCTTCCCTGCAATTGACCCCGCCGGCGATGAAACATACATCCGGGAGCTTGTGGCAGAATATCTTTTAAAGGTTCAAACCATATCACAGGGTACTTCTGGTGTGGCAATCCATATCATGGGCGAAATGACCTTTACCTTTGCCATGGTTATTGCATTGCAAAAGAGCGGTTTTACTTGTGTGGCCTCCACCACCGAACGTATTACTGTGGAACAGGGCGGGTTTAAAACTTCGGAATTCAGGTTTTTAAAATTCAGGGAATATGGAAGATTATAATCAATATTTTGCTTTCCCATTGCGCGGGCAGCAGGAAAAAGTGTTCGGGGCGCTTTGCCGTTTTATAGATGACCCCGACAGCAAAGTTTTTATACTGAAAGGTTATGCCGGAACCGGAAAAACCACAATCGCCGGGGGATTTGTAAAATATTTGCAGCAATTGAAAACCTATGCCAAAGCCGAAAACGATGAAGATTCGGGCGAACAGGAAGATAATGAAAACAAACCGGATGAAAAACCCGATGTTCCCAAATTCTCAATTTTGGCTTCAACCGGCAGGGCAGCAAAAATCTTGTCCGACAAAACCATTGTAAAAGCCCGCACGGTGCACAGCATGGTTTACCGGATGGCTTCGCTTACCGACGACGTGGAAAATTACATCGAAAACAATAAACCCAAGCAAAACCTTTCGGGCAAATATCAGCAACTTTCATTGTTTTTTGAACCCCTGGTAATACAATCGAAAACCTGCAACCTGTATATTATCGACGAAGCCTCGATGATTTCGAACAAAGTTGCCGGTAACACTTCGAATGCAAAATTTGGCGATGGCGATCTGCTTGGCGATCTTTTCAGGTACGACCCGAAAGGTAAATTTATTTTTGTGGGCGACCCGGCCCAATTGCCACCCATTACCCAGGAAGAATCGCCTGCATTGGACCATAAAACGCTGCAAAACTGTGTTCCCGATCAAAAAATTATCGAATATACCT
>JBBIVS010000505.1:0-3035 GCA_037439605.1 Draconibacterium sp.
TTGGTCATGCGCTGCCATGTTTTAGCTCCCTCGCTGTTCATACTCATTGCCACTTCAGGATTCGAACCTAACTGGTCGAAATCCTGGCGGGCATCTGTAATTACATCACCTGTCAGTGGTGCCCGGCCATCGCGCGAGGTTGATTTTAATGCAACAAGTCGGAAATAATTTCCGGCCTGGTCAACAGGTTTGGCAGTCCATCGGAAAATCAAATTCTGTGGGAAAAGGCTGCTTATCTGCGGATTAAGCATGTAATCATTAATTTGGGCGGTATCTTTAAAATGAGCCATACCAACAATTGGCCCGGGATATAACTGGCCTGTCTGGTCGGTACTTGGATTTAGCAACGCAAACAGAGGATATTCTTTTTTGATATTTGCAAGGTTATCAACCGAGGATGTGTCGGTAGCCGCACTGCCTGACATTTCATCAAGAAGCGAACTTTTAGTTTTTGTGGTATCGGCAACAGTTTGTGCTGAAGCTGTTGATGATGTATCAGCAATTGAAGATTCCTCTGTTGTTTCCTGCATTTCCTTGATTTTCTGGTTTGCAGCCAGCATGTACTGATAAACTTCCTGGTTTTCGTAAGTTTCCCAGAATTCAAGAGAGGCTGTACCCTGTAAAAGGTTGCGAACACGGGCCTGATCCTTTACGCCGGGGAGTTCAACCAAAATACGCCCTTTGGTTTGCAGTTGCTGAATATTGGGTTGCGCAACTCCAAAACGGTCGATACGGGTACGCAGGATATTGAATGAATTGTCGATAGCAGCATCGGTTTCCTGCCTGATAACATCAAGTACCTGATCGTTAGTTGAATTAAAGTTGATGCGATCGCGCAATTCCATGGTGTTAAACACAGAAGCCATTTTCGCATTTGGGTCTATTTGCTGGTAAGCATCTCCGAACAGCGTTACAAAATCTTTCTGACTGTTTTTCTGAAGCTCGGTGGCAAGGGCCAGCGCGGCATTAAATGTTGAGTCGTTGTTATAATCTGACATCGCTCTGATAAGATCGACTACAGAAATTTCAAGGGTAACGTTCATCCCGCCTTTAAGGTCGAGACCAAGGTTCATTTCCAATTCTTTTACCTCTTTGAACGTGAATTTTTTCAGGCCTAAAAAGTTATAAACCACTTCGCCCGAAATTGAATCAAGGTATTGAAATACCTTTTCAGGATTACCCTGTGCATATTCAACGGCCCGTTTTTCAATTTGTTTTGATTTCCAGGTAAAAGTCAACTGGTAAATACAAACAGCGGCCAAAAGAACTGCGAATGTAAAAATTGCTCCTTTGTTTTGCATTTGATTTGATTTTTAAATGATTAAAATTTGATTATTTATTTTTTTAATTTTTTCTGAATCGCAAATCCAGATATTAAGATCATGGTTTTGGGAAACCCGACAGCTATGGATCCCTTGTCCCCGATACCCAAAGAGCAAGGAAATTTATGAATTCAACGGAATTTCGTCGGGGAGTGTATAAAAATAATTTTTGTAAACGAGATAATGATAGGAATTAATAATCGGTGTGGTTTGTGTTTGTACTTCGGCCTTTAAAACCTGGTAATTTCGTAATTGATAGTTTTTTTGAACAAATTTATCATGCGATTTTAACTGGGGTTTTCGAACAACTGTTTTACCGGCAGAATCTTTTGCCCCCGGGTTGATGGTTTGATTAATCAGCAGAACGGAACCCTGTTCTTTTTCATCATCAGGTGAGCTGGTTTCAATTTCTTTAATTTCAACCCGGTTATTGTCAAAGTAAATATCGAACAGGGCAGCAATTCCAATCAGAGCAGCAAAAAGCGCCAGTTTCAGAATTATTTTTTTCGATATTTTCTTTTCGATATTCATTTTACTTTTTCTCTTTTTTTACCGCATACTGAGTTGCAGGCTACCGCAGTGGCTGCTTTTGTACAAGCGCCGCAAATATACCTAAACATTTCATGTTTGCAAAAATGAAGATTGTAAATTTGAAGTCAAAAACTTTTTATACATCAATATGCAAATGATTTTTGTTTACGGCACTTTGCAATCACCCGAAATAGTTAGAAAACTGACCGGAAAATCATTTAAAAGTATGCCCTCGGTTTTACCCGGATACAAACGGCTTTGTGTAAAGGAGTGCGATTATCCGGCATTAATAACCAAAATGATACGGAAACCACAGGTCTGGTTATGGCACATATTGACGCTCTTTCGATTGACATTATTTCGTTTTATGAAGGTGATGAATATGAAAAAAGAGAAGTAACTGTGCACTTAAATGGCAAATCGATGGATGTTTTGACTTTTGCTTGGGTGAAGGAAAATGAGTGACTAGTGAATCAGGATTGGGATTTGCAATTTTAAAAAAAACAGGCTTGAAATGTATCTTAACGAAGTGATTCCAAAGCTTCATAATGCGTTTTAAAAGAATTAGACAGAACAAATACATAAAAAACGGCTGGCTCAAACTGAACCAACCGTTTTTGTTTTCGAATTTATCTGTTGCCTATAAAATATTCATTCCATCCAAAACATCCATTACACTTTTTACCGAATTGGCCGAGTCGTGCAGCAACTGCAGTTCATCTTCGTTCAATGAAATTTTGATAATTTGTTCAACGCCATTTTTACCTAATTTAACGGGCGCGCCCACAAACATATTGTGCAAACCAAATTCTCCGTCAAGTTTAACACAGCAGGGGAAAATTCGTTTCTGATCCAGGATTATGGCTTCAACCATTTGTGCAGCAGCCGAACCGGGTGCATACCATGCCGAAGTTCCCATCAATTGAACAAGTTCGCCGCCGCCTGATTTTGTACGCTCAACAATAGCGTTTAACTTTTCGGCGTCAATCAGTTCGGTTACCGGAATCCCTGAAACGGTTGTATAGCGCGGAAGCGGAACCATCGTGTCACCGTGCCCACCCATTAGCAGCGCCTGTATATCGCGTGGCGAAACATCCAAAGCTTCGGCCAGGAAAGCACGGTAACGGGCAGTATCCAAAATACCGGCCATTCCCATAATTTCGTTTTTGGGCTTTTTTGCCG
>JBBIVS010000506.1:0-3035 GCA_037439605.1 Draconibacterium sp.
ACCTTTGTTTGTTTACCGTTTGGCGGGTTTTTCTTTTTCCAGAACGACCAGTGTACCTTTTCGGTAATATAAATATCGAAAATTACGGCAAGTCCAATGAGCCACCAGAAATTTCCGAGCCAGATTACCCAAAGCAGGTACAAACCGCCTATTGCAATAAACTTAAACCATTTGTTCGAAAGTAATTCTATCATCTTAATATCGAGTTTTTAAATGTTCAGTAAATCTTTCATTGTAAGTATGCCTTTGTGATCCCGGCAATATTCGGCAGCGAGAACTGCGCCAAATGCCAGGCCCTTGCGATCTTTCACTTCGTGCTTAATCTCAATCAAATCCACTTCAGATTCATATTTAATGCTGTGGATTCCGGGAATTTCACCCTTTCTCTCCGATTTTATGTTTAACTGATTTTTATCCGGCTCCAGGTCGTTCACCCAACTGTCTTTTCCGGGTAATCTTTCCAAAATATCTTCGGCCAGACTGATTGCCGTCCCACTCGGCGCATCGAGTTTATGAATATGGTGCACTTCGGTCATTTCAACAGCATATTCGTTATGCCCGGCAACTAATTCAGCCAGTTTTCTGTTGAGTTCGAAGAAAAGGTTCACTCCAATCGAAAAGTTGCTCCCATAAAAAAATGTACCATTCAATTCGTTGCACATATTACAGACTTCCCCCTTCTTTTCGAGCCAGCCAGTGGTGCCGCTGACTACGGCGATACCGGCTTCAAAACATATTTTATAATTATCGACGGCTGTATGTGGTGTGGTAAATTCGATGGCTACGTCGCATTTACTTAGATTTTCGCGTGTTAAATCGTGAGGATTGTTTATATCGACAATAAGATTGATCTGATGTCCGCGGGAAACTGCAATTTTTTCAATTTCCTTCCCCATTTTTCCGTAACCTATAAGCGCTATCTTCATTAAATTTTCCTTCCTGCTAAAATTAAACGCACAAATATAAAATATTAACAAAGAAAGCCACTATTGATAATTATTAAAAAATCTTTCGATAAAAGGGTTGTTTTCCTTGACAAACCGGATAATTCAGGGGCATTTCCCGGATTTTTTTACCAGTTATTTAAAATAAAAAAAGGATGGGTGTTGGCCCATCCTTTTCATTAACTAAACCAATAAAACTAATCAAACCTAAACTTATGAACTAAAACTTTGCGTCAAAAATAGAGGTTAAAAACTTTACCGACGTTAACTCAATGTTAAAACACCTGCTTTGCAGCATATATTAAACTAATGTTAATTCGGGGATTACTGTTTTGGGCTGACTAAAAAGTCTAAAATCGCCACCAAAACTCAAAAACACAAAATTTGCACTAATTTTATTTTACTGAAATTCAATGCTTTGTGTGATTTCGTGGTTTAGTGATTTCGTGGCAAAACGATTAAAAAATACTTTTTGGTCAGCCCTGGGCTTTTCCCTTGCTGGCGCAGTCCCGATTGCTAACGGGATGCGACCTGTGTCTTGCTTTGAAAAAGCAAAAATTTTTGCCCTTGTGGGGCAAGGCACGGTTTGCAAAACCGCGCCAGCGGGGGGGAAAAAGCAAAAATAAATGCCCTGATGGGCAAAGCCCGATTGCAAACCGCGCCAGCAAGGGTGCCACGCGATGAAATCGCTCGGGAGCGGGATTTTACCCGGAAAATCAGACTTATTTTTATTTTGAAAGTGGGTACAATAGTTTTTCCAGGGGAGCTTTTCCCGGTTTGATTGTTTTTGCTACCACTTTATATTTTTCTTCACCGAGGGCCGATGCTGCCATTAAAAAATCGATTTTCAGGTTTTCAATTGCCTCATCCATGTTGCCCAGTTGCTGGCGTTCCCAGTCTTGCTGACGCTGTGAAAATGGGAGTAAGAAGTCGAGCGCTTTTTTTATGCTCCGTCCATCATCGGTTGTAAAACTCCACAAATCGACACCGGTTTTTTGCCCCAGGTTGGCCAGATGGATAAAACCGCGCAAATTCATGGTACTGTAACCCAGCGATTTGGTTCGGGCAAGCTCGTGGGGTTGGCTGCCATCGGGTTCAATTTGCGAAGCGAGCCGTTTTGTTTTTGCCCGTTCCAGCCTGGCTTTTGCAGATTCTGTTTTATTAAGAAACAATTCAATTCCGGTTACCTGTACATCGTACCAGGTTCCATGATTGTTTTTTGTACTATCTTCAAAAATTCCATATTCACTGGTCACCAGCCAGTTGTAATACGCTTCGAACCATGCCAGCAGTCGCTCCTTAGTGGTTTCCGGCAATACGCCACCCGAATCCAGAATCTGAATGGTTGAAATTACCTTGTTCATTCCGGCCCAGTCAATTATTCCGATTCCACGGCCATCGCATATACCCGGAATCCCCTGGGCAAAGTTCAGGTTGGGGTTCATTTTGGTTTCGGGATTTATAAACCAGGTTTCGAGCAGTTGCAATGCTTTTATGGCATATTTTTCTTCACCCGAGAAATAATAGGCCCATCCCAGTGTTTCAACATTCGATAAAAACGAGTTTTTGGAGTTTGTATCAACAAATTCATCCCTTGTTTCGGGGTTAATTTCGCCATCCCTTCGAATGTATGGCAATCCGTCGGCCTTTGTTGTATCGGGCCACCAATAGGGCCCCATGCTCAGGTAATCGTGTTTATCGCCACTGGGTGGAGTGCGTTTTTTGTGCATCACGCTAAAAGGGCCTTCAATAATTGCATGTTCAGCTTTTTCGATTAAAATATTGTACGATGGCAGAAAGGCGCTGTCGCCCTTTTGGACAAGATTTTTTACCATTTCCATTTTGTTGAAATCAACAAAAATCCCATCGTGTTGCTTGCGGTTCGTACAGCTAAAAAATACAATTACGAATGAAATAACGGCTGCTAAAATTTTCATATTAACCTTATTAGATGTTTAAATATATTATAAATCGATGTTTTGCAATTTTTGACTCTCCCTCTCTCCTTCTCTGTGTGCAGAGTGGGACGATAATGTCTTCCCTGCTACCCACCCCGCTGGCGCAGTCCCGATAGTAATCGGGATGTGACCT
>JBBIVS010000507.1:0-3029 GCA_037439605.1 Draconibacterium sp.
CATAAGCCTTTCTGCTTTTCGTAGGCTTCGCGTTTCTGGTTGGGGCTGAAAACACGGATGTTCAGATGTTTTTCCTTGCGTGTTAATACATAAGTGTAAATGCCTTTTTTGCTGCCTACATCTTCATCTTCCATTAACCGGGCAATTTCTTCTTCGAGTTTCACGGGGTTGTGGCTCTGGTTGCCAAACTCGTTGTACAGAAATCCACACTCAATGCCTTTCATCTCTTTTCGGTATTTGGGGAATACAGCTTTTACCCAGTTAATCACACCCTGAAAATACAACCATAATTCTGTGGCGTGAGGCTCGTGCTGCTTTTTCGACATATAGCTTTCAATGTTTCCCTCCGAAATCCAATTGATGGCGGTTTCGAGATATTCCTGCCGGTTGGCCGAACCGCCAAGGTAATCGTCGCCGATTTTGGGACGGTTGTTTTTCGAGAAATAGCGTTTGGCATCCGACACCCACGGCCCTGCATACACGGCGTTGCGCAACTCCTGGTCGGTGAGTTTTTCGCCTGCAATGTTGATGGTTTTAAACCACTCTAATTTTTCGCTGTCGGCGCCGCTGCAAATATAAACCATCAGTTTATAGTCGAGCACCTGTTTTTGTTCGTCGTTCTGCAGGTTGTGAAAAGCCCTGTTTTCGGGGAAACTGCCGATTTTTACCGAGAAATCGCCCTCAACAAACTGGCACACCGAAATGGTGCGCTGCTGCCCGTCGATTACCTCAAAGTTGCCGTCGTGTCGCACTGCCCAGTACATCACATTCAGCGGAAAATCTTTTGTAACTGTATTAATTACGGCATCGCGCTGTTTGTCTTTGTAAATAAATTCGCGCTGAAACGGTGGCCGTATATCCAACCTGCCGCCATAGCCCACCACGCCGTTTTCGGCATTATCGGCATAACCTGCTGTCAGTTCGCGGACGGTTATTTCTTTGAGTTCGATTTTCATAGTTTTATAATTACTTTTTTGAATCAGGCATTTTAGAAAATTGTATTAAATTTCTTATAAACCCGGAGGGTTTAAATGTTTATAGTAAATAAGATTGCTCCATGACATACGACCCCGGCCGGGGTCGTATCTTCGGCTTAAAAAACTTTTGCTATAAACATGTGATGCCTCCGGCATCTGAAAGTATTTGTTAAATGCATAATTCAATTACATTTTTATTTCTAATTTGAATGCTGTTATTTCTTTGAGTTCGATTTTCATTTTATTTCTGTTTTTTTCTTCTGATTATAAGCCGGGCATAAGTTGATTTGTATTCGCCATTTACTTTTAAAACACCTCTTCTGTTTAAATCACCAAAATTCGGGGCATCAGCAATGGTATATACTTTTGTTCTTAAACCGGAATTATCATTTCTGTCTGTAATTCCTAATATTTCGAATTGTTCGGGATTGTATTTATCTAAAAAAGTGATAGGAACGCCCATGTTTCCATCATAATTGCAAGGAATGTCAGCAGTTTTTGATACTTCAATAGCATTGTAATTGTGATAATCAGGGTATTCTTCTGGATTATAAGTTTTAAAAAGAATTAATTTCTCGTGGCGTTCTTTATAATCTAAATTGGTAAACCAACGAACACCTTTTACCCGGATATATTTTTTTCCTTCATCATCAATCCTATATCCTGCGGCATGAAGCGGATATTCTTCAGGAACCCCAAACTCTCTGTCTCCGCTGTGAATACTTGCTCCCAGCCACATTTTGTTTTCCTTGATTAATTCAAAACACTCTTTGTATGAAATGGCGTTTACGTTTCCGATTATCAAAAACTTCTTATCATATTCCATTAATTGCGCAACGAACTCCCTGAACAACGAAAAGGGCGGATTGGTAACCACAATATCGGCCTGTTTCAGCAGTTCAATGCTTTCGCGGCTGCGGAAATCGCCATCGCCTTTCAGGTGTTGTATGCCTATTTCTTCGGGGTTGGGAATGTTGTCGCCGTTTTTATCGCCTGTGTATTCGAGGTAAATGGCTTTTTCAGATTTGTTTTCGGAGAATAAATCGGCGTCCTGGTTTTTATAACAGGTGGTAATCAGTTTTTTCAGCCCCAGTTTTTCGAAGTTGTACGAGAAATAATGAAAGAAATTGCTCACGCGCGGGTCGTCGCAATTGCAAAAAACAACCTTGCCCGCAAAATGCTCTTTGTAGTGCCTCAGTTCTTTTTCGATGTCGGAAAGCTGGGTATAAAACTCATCCTTTTTCGCCTTGTTCGCGTTATTCAGGTTTTTATTTGAAGATTTTGTCGCCATTTTATGAGGTGGTTTGATTTTGCAATGTTTTTTTGGTCTCAGTGTAATTGATGAGGGTTAAAAATAGAAATAATTGCGGAATAATGCCAACGATAAAACAGGAGAACGTTGGCAGCCCATCAATTGCATTGTAATCGGTTGACCCGGAGCCAACCGATGACTATTAACATCCGTTATGCCTGAAATCCTATGATCCTGGAAGTATCCTTTTGCCTTGCAATTAAAAAGCACGGTGACTTATGCCCGCTCCCAACTTTTAATGATTCAAGCACCACAATATCACCACAAATTGGGATTGCCGGGGGCATTTGCCCAAACTACTTTTGCACAAATTTCAATCAACCATAAAAATTTTGAATACATGTCAAAAATATTTTTTATAATACTGATTTCTGTCTCACTTTTCGCAAATGCATCAGACGAAAGAAACTGTGTGATAACCGGTAACATCATCGACCTGAACAACCAGCCACTTGCATATACAACGGTGGTTTTAAATGATGTAAATTCGAATAACCTGAACGGGAGCATTACTGACGAAAACGGTTATTTCTGTTTTTCGTCCATTCAACCCGGCCGATATGTTTTGCATGTTTCCTATATCGGGTTTTCAGATTACAAATCGGCGCCCTTTGAATTAAAAGCCGGTGAACAGCTTAAGCTGGAAAACATACAACTTACGCCGGAAGACGAGCAACTTTCGGAAGTTATAGTTACCGGCAAAGCCAATGTAAGCGAAGTAAAACCCACCTACATTAAAT
>JBBIVS010000508.1:0-3028 GCA_037439605.1 Draconibacterium sp.
CATCGATGATTGAACCAATGGAAAAAATAGATGAATTGGGAAAAACTATTGCACGGCTTTTCAGGAGGAAATGAAAAAATGCGTGAATGCATGTATGCTTTCTCTTTTTTTTGATTGTTTGATTTTTGCAATTTTACATTTGATTTTTGATTTTTAATCAACTTAAAACCAAATACTTTATACATCACAAATAATAGCTTATTGATTGAATATGAATCAAAAACATAATAACCGGCTGGCTTGGGCAATACTTTCATTTTTCATGTTTTGCACCTCAACTGCATTTTCTCAAAATTCCGACACTGCAACGGTAAGGTTCTTTACGGGGGCAGTTACATTGTCATCAAAAGGACTCTCAACTTTTCCGAACCTAACTTTGGGCAAACCGGCTGCCATTTTCGACTTTTCTGTGGGTGGTGAAAAATTCAGGTTCGAGCCAACATTACGTTTTGCACTCAAAGGCAAACCTTGGACATTTATTTTCTGGCTGCGGTACGAATTGTTAAAAACGCCGAATTTTCAACTAAAACTGGGGGCGCACCCGGCCTTTGCTTTTAAAACTATAACAATCACCGAAAACGGAAAAACAAGCGAAATTACCCGCGCACAACAGTTTTTGGCCGGCGAGGTTGCGCCGTTATTTAATTTCACCAAAAACATCAGCGCCGGGCCTTATTATATTTACGCCAAAGGCGTTAGCAAAGAAGCCGTACAAAACAGCAACTTTATTTCGCTTCGGGCAAATTTTACAAACATCGAACTCTCCGATAAATATTATCTGCGCTGGATGATTCAGGCATACCATCTGAAGATGGACGCCAACGATGGTTTTTATATCAACTCAACCCTGTCGGCCAACCGGCGTAACTTCCCGTTTTCGGTTTCTTCCACAATCAATCAAACCATTGAATCAACCATTCCCGGCGATGATTTTTTATGGAATGTGAATCTGGTTTTGTCATTTGGAGGTACGTACAAAAAAATTTAGGAAGTCAATTTTTCAGAAATTCATTTTTATACTTGTTCGGAGTCACGCCTACCCTTTGTTTAAATAGCCGGGTAAAATGCTGCGGATATTTAAAACCCAGTTCATAAGCAATTTCGTTTACCGTTTTGCCGGTTTCGAAAGTCTTGTTTTTGGCTACATCAATAATTTTATGCTGAATGTACTCTTTGGCCGTTTTGCCGGTTTCCTTTTTTATTAAATCGCCAAAATAGTTGGCTGAAAGATGAAGTTCATAGGCAAAATAAGCCACCGATGGCAAGCCCAATTTTTGAGGTTTATCCGACGAAAAATAGCCATTCAGTAACTCTTCAAATTTTTCGAGAATGCCTTTGTTTACATTGTCGCGGGTGATAAACTGACGGTCATAAAACCTGTCGCAATAATTCAGGAACAGTTCAATGTTTGAGGCAATCAGTTTTTTGCTGTGCTTGTCGATATTCTGGTACAGTTCAGTTTTTATTTTCGAAAAACAATCGAGTACAATTTGCCTTTCGCGTTCCGAGAGGTGCAGCGCTTCGTTTGCATTGTAACTGAAAAAGTGGTAATCGTCGATGCTTTTGGCTAATGATGTCCCACGAATCAGGTCGGCATGAAAAACCAGCGCGTGACCAACAGGTTGATATTCCTGACCGTCAGTTTCCACTGTCATTGTCTGGCCAGGCGCTACAAAAACCAGCGTTCCCTCCTGATAGTCGTAATAGTTGCGGCCATATTTCAAATCGCAGCCTTTAAAATCTTTCAGAAAAATACAATACAAACCATAATTTATCCTGACTTTTTTTTCGCCCCACGACCGTAGTTTGGCTTTCGAAAAATCGATAACACTCACCAGCGGGTGCAACGTTTCGTGGTTGTTTAGTTCGTTGTATTCAAAAACCGTATCAAACCGGTAAATCCTGCTCATCTCTTTTTTGTTTTTCTGAATCAAAATTACACATTTCAGCACTACTGAAACCATATCAGCTACCCAATCAGTAAAAATGGTAGAAGATGCAGTAATCTGTATAACAACGAATAAAACGTGTTGGCGTAATTTTGTAACGGTATTAAATTAGTTATCATGAATCAATTTTGCATATCAAGTAAAACACCCTTCGACTTCCTGCCCAACTTCGTCATTCAGGCGGGCGCTCAGGGTGACCGTCAGACTGAGCGTAGTCCCCGCCTGACGGACGGGCAGGGAAGTCTGTTTAAAATGGTGAGAAAAAAGTTTTCTCTTTTTCTGCTTATCTTATTTTTCAGTTTGTCTTCTTTTAGCCAGCCAAAGCAGAAACCCATCGCCATTCAGGAGCAGGGCAGTTTTGCTGTTGGTGGAACGGTGATTACCAATCCCGGCACTTTTAATCCGACCAGCCCGACACCCGATGGCCAGACTTTTCATGGCGACCACGCCTACGTTTTTTACCAGGTTCCGGTAAAAGCGCGCAAATTTCCGCTGGTGATGTGGCACGGTATCGGACAGTTTTCCAAAACATGGGAAACCACACCCGATGGTCGCGAAGGATTTCAGAACATCTTTTTGCGACGGAAATTTCCGGTTTATGTAATTGACCAACCCCGCAGGGGCAATGCAGCCCGCGGAACTGTGGCTGGCACTATAAATCCGACTCCTGACGAACAAGGTTGGTTTGGCACTTTCCGTGTTGGAATCTGGCCCGATTATTTTGAAGGGGTTCAATTTTCAAAAGACCCGGAAGCGCTGAATCAATATTTCAGGCAGATGGTGCCAAATGTAGGGCCAATTGATATTGCAGTGAATGTAAATGCGGTTTCGGCGCTATTTGATAAAATTGGCGACGGAATCCTGGTTTCACATTCCCATTCGGGTGGAATGGGTTGGCGCACCGCCATCAAAAATCAAAACATAAAAGCCATTGTATCCTACGAACCGGGTAGCGGATTTGTGTTTCCCGAAGGCGAAGTACCAGCGGCAATGCCCAGTTCAGGCGGTACGCTGGAAGCAGCCGGCATTCCTATGGCAGAATTTATGCAATTGACCAAAATACCGATTGTAATTTATTA